>NZ_JAIEME010000057.1 GCF_019752415.1 Nitrosomonas sp. | reverse complement strand
GTAATTCAGGCCGGATGAATGGCTTGGCATCGAAGTTGGGATTGCCTGATCCAATCAAGTTGGTCAGCTCAGCGGAATTCTTGCCATCCAGCATAAAATTAATAAACTGATGCGCAAGGCTCGGATGCTTTCCACTTTGATGTAACACCATGCTGTCCAATGACATCACCGCACCCTGAAGAGAAAACGTACACTTTATCAAAGTTTACTAACGTACTGAATGTATAAATTCAATGCGGACAAAAGTAGGCAATCTATTTTCTGCTAACAGGCCCCAGATCATTAAAAATAACAGGATTAGGCCATGAATACCGGCAGCCGATAATTGGCCGGCGGTTGGCTTATGTTGCTTATCGCACAGACAACTTGCGTATGAAAGGTTAAACATATAATTATTTACGGTATATTTAAGAAGTAAAGGGTTGAAATCTTAGGTTGCCGTTGTGCTAGCACAGGATATTGCCGATCGTTTAACACTCTTCATTAAACAAGCTATGTGCAATCCAGAAGATACCTTGCAAACTGTTCCTTCGATGCCAGCGCAGACACCTACCTCCAAATCGATGAGCGATCTTGCTCTGAAAGCGTTACGGGTATCGGAAAGCCGCTACCGCCGGCTGTTTGAATCCGCTCGCGATGGGATTCTGCTTCTCAATGCGGATACTGGACAGATCGATGACGTTAATCCTTATTTGATTGAGATGCTGGGTTATTCACATGCGGAGTTCTTAGGAAAAAAGTTGTGGGAGGTAGGTACGTTCACGGACATTGCTGAAAGCCAAAAAATGTTTTCTAAGATACAAGCAGAAGGTTATGTCCGTTATGATGATCTTCCGCTCAGAACAAAGGCGGGCGCAATAATCGCGGTTGAATTTGTCAGTAATAGTTACGACTGTGAAGGGACGAAAGTAATTCAGTGCAACATCCGCAACATTACTGAGAGAAAGAAGACGGACGAAAGGATCAAAGAGCTGGCATTCTTTGATCAACTTACCGGTTTGCCCAACCGGCTACTCTTGCAGGATCGGCTGAAGCAGGCTATGGTTGCCAGCTCGCGCAGCGGTATATTTTGTGCGCTGTTGTTCATGGATATGGATAATTTCAAGAATCTTAATGACACCCTGGGTCATGACAAAGGCGATGCGCTGCTCAGACAAATCGGGCAGCGTCTGACTTTGTGTGTGCGTGAAGGCGACACCGTTGCCCGATTGGGCGGTGATGAATTCGTGGTCGTGCTTGCCGGATTGAATGCAGATAAAGCGGAGGCGGCTAAGGGCGTCAAAACCGTTGTCAGAAAGATGAACGTCGCGCTTAACCAACCATACCAAATTGGCGGTGCGTTGCATAACAGCACGGCAAGCATGGGTGTAACGCTTTTTAAGGATGATCTGATTAACAGTGATGATCTGATGAAGCAGGCTGATCTTGCCATGTACAAATCCAAGGAAGCCGGGCGCAATACACTGCGTTTTTTTGATCCGAACATGGAGTTGGCCGTCATGAAGCGTGCGGGGATGGAGAACGATTTGCGGCGAGCTATCGACGAGAAGCAGTTTGTACTTCACTACCAGGCTCAGATAGCAGGCGACAACCGCATTACGGGGGCTGAAGTCCTATTGCGCTGGCAGCATCCGCAGCGCGGCATGGTACCTCCCGCCGAATTCATTTCATTGGCCGAAGAAACCGGGCTGATCCAGCTTCTGGGAAAATGGGTTCTGGAAACTGCTTGCGCTCGTTTGGTTGTCTGGGCCGACCAGCTTGAGATGGCGGATCTCACGATTGCGGTGAATGTCAGTGCGAACCAATTTCGCCAACCTGACTTCGTCGATCAAATATTAAAAATACTGAAGAACACGGGCGCCGATCCCCGTCGACTAAAGCTTGAGCTGACAGAGAGCCTGCTGATAGCTGATGTTGAGGACACAGTCGAAAAAATGTTCGCATTGAAGTCAAAGGGGATATGTTTTTCACTGGATGATTTCGGGACAGGATACTCATCCTTGTCGTACTTGAAACGTTTGCCGCTGGATCAGTTGAAGATTGATCGGTCGTTTGTACGCGACATACTCACCGATCCCAACGATGCCGCGATTGCCAGGACTATCGTGGCTCTGGGTCAGAGCCTTGGATTGGGGGTAATCGCAGAAGGCGTTGAAACAGAAGCGCAACGGAATTTTTTGGCCGTTTCAGGTTGCCATGCTTATCAGGGTTATTTTTTCAGCCAACCTTTACCTGTTGAGGGTTTCGAAAAAATTGCGCAAGGCGTCTGAACATCGGCTTGAAAATTCCTGATCAGATCTTAATAAGTTGTGTGCGGTAACAGACAGACATAATTCCGGCAATAAATTATGCTGTTCTGTAGATTATAGATCTGTATTAAGAAGGAGAATCGAATGAAAACCTTAAAATTGTTTGCAGTAGTAGTGATGATCGCGGGAACGAGCGGCTGTTTATCGTTTGGTTCTGGAACGCCTGGTCCACAAGGACCGCAAGGTAACCAAGGGCCATCTGGAACCAATGAAAAGATTATCGTAGTTCCAGAGAAAACCGACGCAAAGGTTATCGTGGTACCAGCGAAATCATACTAATCAAGGGATTCTCGGGTGGTTAGCCGATGCGAAAAGCTAACGTTTGGTTTTGGCGGCGTGTAACCTAAATGCTGCGTGCGGCACCAGCTTCCACCTGTAGATTGATAAACTTCCTTTGCATATTCTCGCGTAATTTTTCGTCCAGAGCACCCAATGGTTCATCCAGTAATAATGAGTGCCGCTGATTGATTAGTTTCCCGGAAAATCTCCTCAATTGCTTTTGTCTGTTGGGTAATTCATGGGATATCGATCGGCGAATTGGGAAAGCTCAGCTTCTTTCGATGTCTCGGCGGCATTGACTTTAATTTCTTCCGGTGTTTTACCCGGCATTTTTAGCGAGAACTCGCTATTTTCGGTCATTTTCATATGCAGAAATAACGCATAGCTCAGGAAAACGGTATGAAACAGATATTTCTCCGGCGGAAAACCGGCGATGTCTTTACCATCGAGCAAAATTTTTTCGTCGTCGAGTGCGTAGAAGACCCTCCAAAGATCGATTAATTATTTAGGGGTGTGCTATTTGAAGTAGATGACGTATCAGGGTCTTCTATTTTAGTATTCCGTTTTTCGTTACGGGCTATATTTCGTTTTAGATTTTCTGGGCCATTGATCATGGCGTCCAAGAAAACGGCACAATAGCTTTTATCGATAATTGCATTCTGATGCTTAATTTCCGGCAACATTAACGCATGGAGTTTCTGAAGATTATACCAAGGCACCGCAGGGTATACGTGATGCCCAATATGATAGTTAATATTGTTCCAGAACCATGAATGCATTGGATTGCTAATAATGGTACGAGTACCGGCAAGCTGGCCAGCATTCCAGGGTGTTCCATAGTGCTCTGCCACAAAACGAACGCTATTGAAAAATCCAAAAAAAATGAGCGGCCAGAACCAAAGTGCAAAAACCTCAGATGCAATCCCCTTATTATTAGCCCATTCAAAAATAATGACGGTAATCACCGCATGCAGCGCTATTTCACTCCAATGAATAAGTGCTTTTCTGCCGCTTAATTTTTGTAAGGGAAAAATAATAACAAACTGGATGGCGGTCAGAACTACGCCAATCAAGGCATATGCATAGAAGAGAATATAATCACCGATTCCCCGCTTACCCATTGTAAAGGCATCCGGATCTTTATCTGACCGGTTAAAGCGATGATGCAGGAGGTGATCTTCTTTGAAAGCGGTGAATGAAATTAGCAACGGTATCATGGCAAAAGCACCAAATACCCAATTCTTCCACTTGGCCTTAAATAGAACGCTGTGTGTGCAATCATGCATAAAAGTCACAATGCCCATCTGCATGTAACCCATCGCAAGATAGCAGAGCCAAACAATAGCCCAATGCGGGGCATGCCAGGCCATTATTCCAAGTCCTATCCATATTCCATAGAACAAAGGAATTTTTAGGTTGGGTTGCCAACGATGCTGATAGAGTGCTTTCAGCTCGGCTTTATCAATAGAATTTATCATAGGGATAAGTAGCGACTGTAACATAGTAATGTGCTCGGATACCTTGCATCTGGAAAATAAACTAACAAAGCCAGAATCCGGCGTGCAATTTGTGTAATTACTCTGTGTTACTTCGGAGTAAGCGGGAAGAGAGCTAGCAGGCCGTTGAAAAACGTTTTCGAGGTAGCCGATGCAAGGCAAAAACAGGCGAGGAAGCGAAGTTTATGCTTAATAAGTGAGCATTTTGAGTCTGTTTTTAACACCGCAGCGGCAACACAGATAGTTTTTCAACGGCCTGCTAGATACTGGGGAAATTTAGAATTTCCGTATCTGCTTTATTACGAACATGGCAAGGAGATCGCCGCGAAAATATTTTTGATAAGATCAAATCTACCGGGATAAATTTTCTGGCGCGGTAAATTTTTTGTATCTGAAATGCGGGAAAAGATTGGAAGGTAAAAATACGGTTTAAATATACTAGCAAAGCAGAAGTGAGCGATTGTAAAGCTTTTTTCTGAGTTAAAGACCTTGCTACATTCCTGCGTTATTTCTAATAGAGAACAAATTAAGCGTATGAAGCCCCCCACCGGTTTTCAGCCGGTGGAGTGTTAACTGAAACACTTAGATTCAAAAAACTCCAAGTGCTTGTGTCGATCGATTGCTTACGAGAAGTATATTGATATAACAATCAAACCCACCGCCACGAGAGTTATAACTCCGAAATTTAAACCTAATTTTTTAAAAATTTCAGCGTCTTCTTTCTCTAGCATATCCATAATCACCTCCACATTTAGTAACAGTCGAGGCGATATTATGAAACCAAGCGAAGTTACATTTATTGATTTAGATCAAAAAATGTTAATGGGCACAAGTAGATGCAGATTCAGACTTAAGAATTAGAAGTTACTGTCAGTTTCTCAAATTTACACTCAAATAGCTGTGCGAGTTGTAAAACTGAGGTGTTTACTCGATGAGTGATATAAAACGCTAGTCCGATTTGAAATTATTGAAATATCTGCCAAGCCAGCAGTCCAGTCAATAATATTGCGATAAGTGCCAGCAGGCGGTTTTGGCGCTTTTCTTCGATGACCAGATCGGTCATCCTTTTTTCCAGCTCATGATTACGATTTTCAGCGATGGCCTGATGAATCAGGCGGGGGAATTCCGGCAGGATGATCGCCCAATTGGGTGCTTCTTTTTGTATCCGGCTGGCTAAACCGCGGAAACCGAGTTGTTCGGCCATCCAGTTCTCTAAAAAGGGTTTGGCTGTTTTCCACAGATCCAGATCGGGATCCAGATCACGGCCAAGGCCTTCGATATTCAGCAGTGTCTTTTGCAGTAGAACCAATTGCGGTTGGATTTCTACATTAAATTGCCGTGACGCCTGGAATAACTGCAGCAGGACTCGCCCGAACGAGATTTCTTTCAACGGCTTGTCAAAGATCGGTTCACAGACGGCACGTATGGCGGATTCAAAATCATCCACTCGGGTATCTTTCGGTGCCCATCCCGCTTCCACGTGTGCCTGTGCAACACGCCCATAATCACGGCGGAAGAAAGCCAGAAAGTTTTGCGCCAGGTAATTTTTGTCTTCATCGCTGAGTGTTCCCATAATGCCAAAATCAACTGCGATATACTGGCCAGTTGCGCCAACAAAAATATTTCCCGGATGCATATCGGCATGGAAATAGCCATCTCTGAACACCTGCGTAAAGAATATTTCAACGCCGACACGCGCCAGTTGCGGGATATCAATACCTTGTTCGCGCAACGTATCGACATGGCTAATCGGCGTGCCTTTGACACGCTCCATGACCATCACACTGCTGCGGCAGTAATCCCAATAGACTTCAGGAACAAATAGAAGGGGAGAATCAAGGAAGTTACGGCGTAACTGACTGCAATTAGCCGCTTCACGCATCAGATCCAGTTCATCATCCAAGTGCCGGGCAAACTCCGAGACGACTTGACGTAATTTCAAACGCTTTCCGTCCGTCCAAAGCGCTTCAGCTAACCATGCGCCGGTATCCATCAGCGCAACGTCGTGCATAATGATCGGCGCTAGATTAGGACGTAATATTTTTACCGCCGCTTCGGTCCCATCATGCAGCACGGCAAAATGGACTTGTGCTACCGATGCGCTGGCTTCGGGTATTTCATCAAACTTAAGGAATATTTCACTGAGCTTTTTACCATATACTTTTTCTAGTGATGAGATGACCACTTCTGAAGAGAAAGGCGGAACCTGATCTTGCAGTTTGGCTAATTCATCTGCAATATCATGAGGCAAAAGATCGCGTCGGGTAGACAGCATTTGGCCGAATTTAACAAAGATAGGCCCCAACGCTTCCAAAGCCAGCCGTAATCTTTCTCCACGCGGTTTGTCCAAATTTCGCCAGAAGGTTAGCGTTCTGACAGTTACTCGTAAAAATTGCAGCCGACTATGATTCAGAACAAATTCGTCTAATCCGAATTTGAAGGCAATGTGTAGTATTTTTAAAAGGCGAAATAGGCGCATGGATTATCTAAAATTTGGTAACGAGCAATGAGAGCTTCAGGGACTCAGTTAAAACATACATGTTTATTTGTTGACAAGTATGCATTGGTTCCACTCTTTTAGAGGAAAGATACGTCGTATTCAATTACTCGCTCGCTAAGGTGCTTCGCTGGGTTAATCGGTTTACACGTTGCTCCAGTTGCTCGGTGCTATGCTGCAAATCCTTTATTTCTTCGCTGAACTGATCGATAGTTGCGGGTTTTGTTAACAAACGATTTTCTTCTGTCCAGTATTCGACTAATGCTTGAGCAATGTGGTGAACATTTTCTACCTGCCAGTGCAGCAGATGTTCGCCGGCTTGTGTGATGCGATGTGCCGGTATATCGCCAATGGCTGTGCTCAGATCATGCTCAAAGACCGCGCTCAAATTAAGTTGCTTGCCAATATTGATTAATTCATCAGCAAGCGATTGATTTCCGATGATTTCTATCTGTTCGAGTGCGCTGGATTCTCGTGCAAGTAGCCGGGGCAGAACCAACGGTGATAGCGTGAGTGTCGTATCAGCATCCATTTCACTACTATTCACTTGTTGTACTTCACCCTCCGCATCAATCAGCAGACTGAAATTAACCAGAGGCGGTATCCGGATACACACTGTCTTCCCGATAAAGGATTGTAATCGTTGGCATGCCCAGTTCTCTCCGCGTAGGACATGATTGATGGGTGTGGTCACAACAGATTTCAGCATTATATTTTCGGTTTGAAGATTCTCATAACAGGAATAGAAGAAATAGTTGCGCCTATTTCTGGGTGTCCGGTATTGCCTCCATGCACTGGAGCTCAACCTTAGCTACCGAATTCCCCCGTTTCTTCCAAGCGTACAATAGGCTTGTGAGTATAACATTATAATTTGAGTCAGTTATACGACTCTGCATGTCTGCTTGCCGGTGCAGGCTGTGCCAGTGCATCGGCAATCATTTCTGCCTGCTTCAGCACGATGGCTAACTCAATGAGGTAAGCTCCCGGCTTTGCCGGAGGTAATCTAACTCAATGAATAGTTGGATTGGCTTCACAGAAGATGATATCAATCGCCAATGCATCTAGGCGGTATTCGCGGTTACAGATATCATCACTGACAACGACTTCGCCAAATTCTTGCAGAATTGAATATACTTCTTCTCGTCCCAAAGCGTGCAGCATGGCATAAATTCTGGCCGGGTTTTCCTCGCAACCATATTGGATAGTTTGTGCGTCAAAGATACGTATGGTTTCTTCGTAAAACAGTCGAGTCAGTATTTCTTCCGCAGTCAGATCAAATAGCGACTGATCGTGGACTGTTGCTGCCAGCGCTTCGGCACGAGTCCAGCCATCGGGATCTTGTTGATCGGCGGCAGGTAGCTTTTGTAACAGTAAGCCGAAAATGGCAGTGTTTGTGGTGATCAGAAAAAGGCGTGAAGGCAGTTGTTCGGATTGTTTGAAGTAATGTTCAAACAGTTCAGCGATGTTGTCGCCGTCGAGCGGTACGATACTTTGGTAGGATTCGCGCATGGAGGGCATATCCAAGGTCAGTAGTAGCTGTCCATGTCCGAGTAAATCGGGTAGTGGCTGCGCTTCGATATTTTGCGCACATTTGACCATGCCGCGTATGTGCAAGCTGTCATTACAGTCGATGACCAGCATGGAAACCGGGCCACTGCCATTCATTTGGACGGTTAGGCGCCCGGCTTGCTTGAGGTTTTCACCTAGGAGTAACGTGACTGCGCTCATTTCTCCCAGTAATTGGGTTACGGGTTGCGGGTAATTACGGCCCGATAACATTTGTTGCCAGACCGAATCAAGATGCACCACTGCACCTCGAATGTCCAGGTTTTCCAGAAGGAAGCGCTGTACGTAATTACTCATTTATAAGCCTCGGATGAATTGATCAATCGAAAATACAGTCGGTATTATAGCTTAGAGCTACCCATGCTTAACCTAACGCAATGATGCTGTTATCCGGCTGCATTCGTTACGCGTTGAATAGGTGAAAAGATGGTGTAGCAAGTGGGTGATTAATCTATGTCGCAATACAGCATTATGAAAACATCTGCCACTCAATGCCAGTTGTGAAATATTATTCTGATCGGCAGATTTTTCCACACATGCCGCTAATCCTGCGATTAAAGTGGCGTGTAATCGGATTTTTCATATGTGTTGTAAATGCCATTTTTGTATTCACTTGCTCGTGCACTTAATGGATCCCCAGTTCAAAATGATAGCCACGAATACGCAGTAAAAAACTGATGGTGCAGCATGTTGGTAGACTTGCAGATGAATAAGCAGTAATGCGCCAGGCGTTAATGTGTGGCTGCTATAACTACTATTTTTTCCGGCATGCATAGCCAAGAATTCAAAGGGTTCCCCGCACGGCATATCCGTGTCAACAAATAGGATCTGATCAAATCCCGCCAAATCAGTAGCATGTTCAATCAGTAATGCATGTCAACGAGACAGGTGACATCCGTTTATTTCAAGTGATTTATGTGTTCAATCAATAAGATTCTAATGCATCATCTCCGCGCGATGGATTCCCATATCCGAATAACAGTAATTTGAACATGAATTGAGTGCTATTGATTTATTTTTAAAAACAAGCACTCAGCCAAAACCGATCATTCTAGTACCACCGGTTTATTAGTAAGCTCATTTTCTTTGTGATTGGGGCTAGGTGGGAAATATTCTCGTAAATGACCACCAACCGCGTTGATTCCATTAATTACACCGGTCTCAAATTGCTGTTGTCGGAATGCGGATTCCATCGTGCGGCAAATAGCTTCCCATTCTTCACTGGAAACTTTTGCATGGATACCGCGATCCGTGATGATTTCTACGTCATGATCGGCAAGCAGCAAATAAATCAATACGCCATTGTTGTGTTCGGTGTCCCATATTCGTAATTGTGAAAATACTTCTACCGCCCGGTCCCGCGCTGTCTGGTTTTTGAAAAGAGGAATTGTATCGAGTGCAGCTTCCGCGGCAAAACAAATTTGACCCCCATGATTCATCTCCGATTGTTGGATGGCCTGTTCAATCGCAGTCAGCGAAGCTGCGGGGAATATGCGGCGCAATGCGAGTTTTCCGGTTAAAAGATGACGGACGATGCGGGTGAAATTCATTTACCATCTCCCCGATGCGCCGCCGCCGCCAAAGCTACCTCCGCCTCCGCTAAAGCCTCCCCCAGAACCACCGCTTCCAAAACCACCATTCCTGAAACCATTATCTGACCAGCTGCTACGCCCGTTTCTATAGATTCCACTGCCTGCCTTCTGAAAAAGGCTCAATAAGAATACAACAACGGTGATGAATATGGCTGCAACGATCGAGGAAAAAAACAACCAGCCAATGAATCCCACACCGATACTCGTTATTGCAGCTCCGACAAGACGTCCTAGTAGTACTTGCAGCATTCTTCCGAGTACAATAAATCCGATTAAAACGGGAATAAAATTGTCAAGAAGGATATGCATGCCAGGAGATTTGCCGGGGCCGTTTTTGGTTGATGGTAGTGGAAGTGATTCTCCTTTAAGCAAGCTTATAATCGCATCGATGCCCGCATCAATACCGGTTACAAAGTTTCCTGCTTTAAATTGCGGCACGATAATTTCTGCGATAATCCGTTTTGCCATCACATCAGGCAATGCGCCCTCAACACCATAACCCACTTCGATACGCAGCGTTCTGTCATTCTTGGCGACGAGCAGCAGTACGCCATCATCGATGCTTTTGCGACCTAGTTTCCAAGTTTCAGCGACCCGCAGCGCATATTGTTCAATCGTTTCGGGTTGCGTGGTGGGTACAATTAACACCGCGATCTGACCGCCTTTTGCTTTCTCGAACGCCGCTAATTTTTGTTCCAGCTGTGTGACTTCACTAACGGAGAGTGTCGCAGTCAGATCGGTTACAGGTGACTTGAGCAATGGAATCGCTACCTCTGCTCTGGAGAGTGTGGCGGCAAGAAGTAAAACGGCAAGCGCCAGGATTTTTACCCAAGTCGGGGGTATTTTGGCAGGCATCATGTTGCTTTCTGGTTAAACTTTAAAGGAAGCATTGAAATTGGGTATTCATATAAAGGATGCTTTTATTTTGTTGCCGGATTGGGAGCATTAAAATCAACCTTGGGAGCAGAGGAAATTTCTTGCTCATTTTCTACCGTGAAACTGAGTTTTGTATGAAAACCAAATAGCATCGCCGTCAGATTACTGGGAAAAGAACGTACCACGATATTATATTCTTGCACTGCTTTAATATAACGGTTGCGGGCCACAGTAATGCGGTTCTCAGTGCCTTCCAATTGTGCCTGTAAGTCCCGAAAATTAGCATCCGATTTTAACTCTGGATAATTTTCTACGACTACTAGCAGCCTTGAAAGGGCATTAGACAATTCTCCCTGAGCATTCTGGAATTTGGAGAATGCTCCCGCATCATTAATCAGCTCGGGTGTTGCTTGAATACCGCCAACCCTGGAACGGGCGTTGGTTACACCCAGTAATACATCCTTTTCTTGGGAAGCGAATCCCTTTACCGTATTAACCAGATTGGGAACCAAGTCAGCTCGCCGCTTGTATTGATTCAACACTTCCGCCCAGCTGGCCTTAATCTGTTCATCCGTTGACTGAAGCGTATTGTAGTCACATCCGCTCAAAGAAAAAGTACAGAGAATCGCCACGATCAATAGCAAATTGCGCATAAACTTCTCCTGATAAGAATCACAATTATTTATTAAATAGAGATGCAAATATTCTTTTCAAGAACATTAGATTATTGTTTTGTAATAAAAAGGCATTCTTTATCATTACATATTTTTTCGGTACGTTGTGGGATATGAAGAATATGTTTTTTAATTCATTTATTTTTATATAAGTTCTGTAAAATAAATAGGCTGCATATTATGATTATAATCAAAACTGATTTGATTTTAATTATCAGGCTCTGGGCAGTCAGGATATATGATTATCATCAACTTGAGTACGCATACGCTTATTTTGAAAGCTTAAGGGTATAGATTAATCAAGTTTTATGATGTTGTGCACATGGCGATTTTTTTTACTTTAACAGCTTTAATTTAAAAGGGAGAGATTTTATGAGTATGGAAAGTGAGATGAGAGTGAGATTTGGAGGTTTTTGGAACTCCCTCATTCTGCTCTTCGTAATTGTTGTTTGTCTTCGTTTTTCAAGCCTTGAGCTTGCAGATGCGGATTTGACCAAAAGAGTTCTTTGTGCAATACATTTGTTCTTTGGTTGTGTCGCCACAGGCGTATTGCTAGGTATATTAAGAATATTTTTGGCATTTTCCAATCAGACCTACACGCGAGCACCAGCATCAGCCAATTTTGTACTGGGTCTTAAATATGGGATTGTTGCTGGTGGATTATTGATTCTTATTGTTGGCGTTCTGCAGCTGAATAATTTCTTGGGCGTGTTTCAACCCATGATTAATGGATTGTTAGCAAAACTTACGGGTATTTTTGCGTAGACTCTAATCCGGGGCTAGTTAACGGTTACTTGATAACTGGCCCCAAACAGTTATAACAAATAATGAATCGGCTTTTTAGAAGCACACTTTTTCCGTTATAAAGTTACTGAGAGAAAGTATTTAGCGTTCTATTTTCTCATCAAGTTCACTCAGATACCTACTTCTGAGCCGAGTCTGATTTAAGGGTTTTAGTAGGCATTATCTTTACGCAGGACGATCCATGCGGTTTTGAGGATGATCCAGAGATCGAGCCAGATAGACCAGTGTTTAAGATAATACAAATCGTGTTCGATA
>NZ_JAIEME010000077.1 GCF_019752415.1 Nitrosomonas sp. | reverse complement strand
GGATACGTGAAATTACCTGGTCAATTTTCAACCGGTACAATCAGGCTTTTCTGGTCAATTTCCGACCGGCGTCAACATATCAGGTCATCACGCATGAAAGTGACATTCATCTCATCCTTGCACTTACTTACCTGCTTTTTGTTTTTGCGATGGGAAGCATATCGCATCGGCTGTACCACACCATCTCGGAATCACTTAAATTCCGCTTCGAAAATTTCGACCTGTTAAAGCGTCTGATCCAAGCCAAGGATCGCCAGAACGCGATCAATCGGGTTTTACAAACGCAAATCGCAGAAAAAGACCAGTCGCAGAAAACATTACAAACTGTCAAAGAACAATTGGAACAACGTGTCATGGAGCGCACGGAAGCACTCGCCTTAGCCAATGATATTCTGCATCAGGAAAAAGAGCTCTTTCAAGTGACTCTAGCCAGTATCGGGGATGCGGTGATCACCACCGATTCCAGCGGAAAAATTACCTATTTAAACCCGGTCGCAGAAATATTCACCGGCTGGCACAACCAGGAAGCAAATGGTGCGCCACTGCAGGACGTTTTTAACATTCTGAATACGGCAACCCGGAAGCCCGTTAAAGACCCGTTTGCCGAACACTTAAGTAAATCCGGGAGTACCAAAGACCATCACGAGTGCCTGCTGATCCGTAAAGACAAGCAAGAATGGATTATCGATTATTCCGTCGCACCGATTCAGAATGAGCAAGAACACGTGATCGGAGCAGTCCTAACTTTCCGGGATGTCACAGAACAACGCAAGATAACGCAAAAACTCGTCTATCAGGCAACGCATGATTCGCTGACTGGTCTGTTGAATCGCAAGGAATTTGAAGCCCGCCTCAGCAAAATCCTGGCATCGACGCGCAAAAATGACATGCATGCGCTGCTGTATCTCGACCTGGATCAGTTTAAAATCATCAATGACTCTTGCGGGCATAGCGCCGGAGATGAATTGTTGCGCCAGGTGACCGTTCTGTTCCAATCCAAGCTGCGTACACGGGATACGCTGGCACGGCTCGGCGGCGACGAATTTGGCATTATTCTGGAACATTGCCCGCAAAATGAAGCAGTACAAGTCGCCCAGACTTTGCGTGAACTGGTGCAGAACTATCGCTATCACTATCAAAACAAGACGTTCACGATTGGCGTCAGCATCGGATTGTTCCCCATCACCCACGCCAATGAAGGTCTTGCCCATGCACTCAATGCAGCCGACAGCGCGTGTTATGAGGCCAAAGATCAGGGACGGAACCGGGTTCATGTGTATCAATCGGCTGACAAGCAGCAAAAATCGGGTGAGCTGCAGTGGCTGCCGCGTATTCAACAAGCCATTGCCGATCAGCGGCTATACTTGTATTTGCAACCAATCCGGGCGATTTCCGGAAAAAATGGCTTGGAGGAACACGGAGAGATCCTGCTGCGCCTGAAGGATGAGCACGGCCAATTGATCATGCCGGGCGCGTTTCTTCCCTCTGCCGAACGGCATGATCAGATGCTGATGATCGATCGCTGGGTAATACAGCAATTGTTCAAATTACTCAAGGCGCACGCTCGCCAGCCATCCAACGCCGTTTACACCATCAACTTGTCCGCACAAGCGCTTGGAAACACGGATTTTCTCAATTTTACAGTGGACAGCATCAGAGCCAGCAAAATAAATCCTGCCAATATCTGTTTTGAAATCACCGAACATATTGCACTGGCTGATTTAAAGCATGTCACGCATTTTATTTCAACCCTCAAAGAATTGGGTTGCCGTATCTCCATCGACAATTTTGGCAGTGGCGTATCGTCATTCGGTTATTTGAAAAACTTCCCGCTGGATTATCTGAAAATCGACGGACGGCTGATCAAGGATATGGCCACCGATCCGATTGATCATGCGATGGTCGAATCGATCAACCGCATCGGACATGTCATGCGGCTCAAAACCATCGCCGGATGGGTCGAAAACGCCCAGACATTGCAACTTCTGGAAAATATGGGTATCGATTATGCACAGGGATTCTGGCTCGCTGAGCCGCAGCTATTTCAGTTCAGTTCGGAAAAATCTTTAAGTGTGTCTCAGAAAGCAACACCATCAGCAAATACTGGTAAGTGATGCCGTAGGATTATTTTCGTTGCTTCAATATGCTAGCCACTAAATACGGACACTAAAAACTGTCAAAATTTTAAGTATCACAAAATATGCTAATACAGTGATCAGGGATGCTAACAGTAGACTGAGCCAGAAGTTAATTTCCATCCGGATTAACAGGGGTAACGTCACAAAGAAAGCCAAAGATGGCAATACCAGCCAAAAAATATTTTGAGAAAGTACCGAGATTTTTTGTACATCACCGGTGTCCAAATACAGTCAAATAAAAGCCAGAAGAGAAATCAGTGGCAAAGAAGCCAAAATAGCAGCCCAAAGAGAGCTGCGCTTGGCAAGCTCGGAAACAACCACGATGATAATGGCAGAAACTAAAATTTTAAGTGCATAGGCCACATTATGTTTATAAACATTTAATTAGAATTAGACAAATACAAGTTAGAACACAAAACTAAACAAGTCAATCTATAATATCGAGATTATTTGTTCTTCGCTTGCCAGATTCTCTCCAACACCCGCAAAACCGTCTGACGCGGCGCACCAATATTCAACCGCATAAACCCTCTGCCTTCCGTACCGAACAGAATGCCCGGACTCATACCGACCCCCGCTTCATGGATGAAGAAATGCTTCAGTTGCGCGTCGGTCCTATTCCATGCCCGGCAATCCAGCCATAATAAATACGTGCCTTCGGATTTAATGACTTTGATTTCCGGCAAGTGTTCGGCCAGAAAGGATTCCACGCAATCGCGCGTATCACGCAGATAAATCAATAGTTGTTCCAACCAAGCTTCCCCTTCGCGGTAGGCGGCTTCAAAGGCGGCGATGCTGAACGGGTTGGATGCGCTGATATGCAGCGTGTTAAACACTTGTGTGACGGCGTTGCGGATGGATTGATCGGGAATAATCAGCGTGGACAGGTTCAATCCGGGAATGTTGAAGGTTTTGCTCGGCGCGACAGCGGTGATGATTTTTGCAGTGTGTTCCGCAAAAGCGGCCAATGTGTGATGTTGATTGCCGGGGTAAATCAAGTCGGCATGAATTTCATCGGAGAAAATGATCAGATCATTTTTCTCAGCGATCTCTAGTAGCCGCTTCAGTTCAGCAGGTTGCCAGACTCGGCCGACTGGGTTATGCGGCGAGCAAAGCAATAGCAGTTTCGCTTCCTTGGCGCATTGCTCCAGGTGGTCAAAATCGATGGTGTAGCGGCCATTTTCCAGATGCAGCGGATTTTGGATCAGTTTTCTACCGGTTTGGGTGACGGCGGAGAAAAACGGGAAATACACCGGGGGTTGGATGATGACGGATTCGCCGGGTTGCGTAAACGCCATCACCGCCGCATTGATAGAGGGAACCACGCCGGGACACAGAATGATCCAGTCACGCTGTATGGGCCAGCCATGACGCCGCTGCATCCAGCCAATCAGGGCATCGTATAAACTGTCCGGGAAAAGCGTGTAGCCATAAATCGGGTGAGCGGCACGTTCATTCAGGGCCCGGGTGACTGCGGGCGGCGCGGCAAAATCCATGTCGGCCACCCACACTGGAATGACGTCGCTTTTGCCAAACATGTTTTGCCGCCCGTCATACTTGACGCTGTGAGTGCCTTCGCGGTTGATTTCGTGGTCAAAATCAAAACCACTACTCAAGCAATCTTCTCCCAGATCGTGACTTCTGACAGCGTATGCTGGAATTTACGCTTGGTCTCACGAATGACAAAAGGCACGGCTTGCGGGCCTTGAATCAAGCGGAAATGACTGCTCAGAATTTCTTTCAGGCCGTCCAAGGTGGTGAAATTTTCTCCATCGCGCTTGAATCCGCCGACCCAGGCTTCTTTCTTCGTGTGTTCGGCCAACCAGGTGTACGGCGAGGTGATCATCAGCAAGCCGCCGCTATTGATGCGCGTGTGAATACTGTTGAGCAATTTGGCCGGATCGTACAGACGATCGATCAGATTGGCGGCGAGAATTAGATCGTAACCGGTGAAAATAGGTTTCAGGTTGCACGCATCGCCCTGGAAAAACTCGACCTTGTGTTTGATCGCGTCCAGTCCCAGGCTGGTCAGTGTGCGTTCCTTGTAGGATACCAGTTCGCCCTCGTCGGTCAGCGTGTAGCGCAATATGCCTTGCTGCACCAGTTGCACGCCTTGACCGATGAAGCGCGCGGAGAAATCTATGCCGGTAACGTGATCGAAAGCATGCGCCAATTCAAATGTGGAACGGCCGGATGCGCAACCCAAATCCAGCGCCGTGCGTTTTGGCCGGTTACCCATCGCAGCGATGGCAATTTCTGCCAAGGCTTTGGGGAAATTCGGCACATCAAAATAGGTATCGCCATAATGAAATTCAGCATACTCCGACAGCAATTTGTCAGTTTCATAGTTGGAACTTTGCAGAATCGCCGGTGTGTCGGTGACGACATAACGAAATCCCGCATGCTGAAAGAAATGCCGGCGAAATGCGTAACGTGCGCTGCGTAGCGTTTCATTGCCGCAAGCAACCCAGGAACCGCCCTTGATAAGATTGTGCTGATTGTCAAAAGTGGGCGTGGTGAAGTCGTCATACAACGTATGCACATCAAAACCGGCAAAGGGATAAGTAGGCGTTTCAGTCCATTGCCAGACATTACCGGTGACATCGAAAAATTCACCCTGCGGAAATTCGGTCACCGGGCAACTGGATGCGTAATAATCCAAATGCAGATTGCCAGCAGCCGGTGTATTAACCGGCACCTCGGATAACTGGGCGACATCGTACAACCGATACCATTCGTCTTCCGTCGGCAATCGCACAGGTTGTCCGGTGGTAGCCGCTTTCCAATTACAAAACGCTTTTGCCTCGTGATAATTGACCTCGACCGGCCAGTCCCACGGCATCGGCATTTCTTCGGTCATCACCCGCAAATACCAAGCGCCGTCTTTGGATACCCAGAAAGCGGGATGTTCAGCCAGCGTAAATTTTTTCCATGAACGGCCTTCTTCCTGCCAAAAACTCTCCGTGTGGTAACCATTGGCTGTTACAAAAGGTAAAAATTCCTGATTACTGACCAGAAATTTACTCGCCTGGAACGCGGAGATATCCGCGTTGTGCAAGCCGTATTCGTTATCCCAGCCATAATGCGAGTGATCGGTTTTGCTTTTGCCGATGGTCACAGTTCCGGCTGCAACGGGAATCAGTTCATTGGTTGGCCCGGTTCCGGATTTGCGGCAAGGTTGCCAATCCGGATGCGGTTGCACAAATTCAAGTTTATGTTGGCGTATCAATACGGAAGAGGTTTCCAGATGGATACGTTCATGTTCGATGCCCATTAGAATCGGCCACCAAGGACTGTCCCAGGTGATTGGTAAAGTCAGCGGCATCGTGGCAATCAATTTATCGACCACGGCTCGCATGGTTTTGCGATAGGCACGCACTTCTTCCACGGCAGGCCAATCATAATGCGCACTATCCAGATCGTCCCAGCTCATTTCATCGACACCGACAGCAAAAATCGATTCCAGTCTGGGATTGATGCGTTCGGTAATGAGTCCGGCGAGAATCAGCTTGTTGACAAAAAATGTGGCCGTGTGTCCCAGATAAAAAATCAAAGGATGACGGAGTGAAATGGGTTTTTTATAGTAGGCTTCATCATTGCGCAGTGTTTCAAAAAGCTGCTCATAACAATTCAGCGTGGCGTGAAAATACGTACGTATCTCTTCACGTTTCAAGTTGACATCGGCGCCGTCAAGTAATGGTGTTCTTTGAAATAATGGTTGTGACATATCGTAATTTTTAACGGATTGTTCGGTTCTTTGGCCGGTATTATAACGCCTCAAACTTTTTAGATCATACCCAATCGGGATAAAAGTCATTTATCCTTGATCGATCGCGCTTAAAATGAAATGAAAATAATGGATGAAGCCACTTTAATTCTTGTCTGCAAAAAGCCCGCGCCCGGTATCGGCAAACAAAGATTGGCAGCGAATTTAGGCAATGGAATGACCCAAAAAGTTGCTGAGGCATTATTGGCTTGTGCGCTGGAAGATGCCTGTGACTGGCCAGGTCCTGTGGTGATTGCTCCTGCCAATGTGGAGGATGTTGATTGGGCGCGGGCTTTTTCAGCACCGATTCCTTCTTCAGTGACAATTGTCCCTCAGGTAGCAGGGAATCTGGGACAGCGGCTGAATGCACTGGATCAAACATTGCGTGCGCAAGGCATGAAACAATTGGTATTTATTGGTAGCGATTCGCCCGGTTTGAATACAACAGATTATGCTGCCACACGCGCCGCATTGCAGCACGCAGATATAGTGTTGATCCCCGCGCTGGATGGTGGCGTTGTGCTGATGGCCAATCGGTATGCATGGCCGGATTTATCGGCTTTGCCGTGGAGTAGCGATCAACTGGGCGCCGCGCTCATCGATGCTTGCCGTACAGCAAAGCAATCTGTGAAAACACTCGGACATGGCACCGATGTGGATGAAATGGAAGATCTTGTTAGATTGGTTACTTTGCTGCAACGAGATTCACGACCGGCGCGTTGCGCACTGCTTGAACTGACAAAAAATATTATTTCCACCCTGAAGATCGCCAATGCTTAATTTCAGTATCATTGTCCCTTGTTTCCATGATGAGGAAAAACTGACGTGTTTGCTCGCGCAATTGCAAAAATTACCACACAAACCTTTGGAAATCATCGTCGTGGATGCTGCCAACAGTGAATCTTGTGTAGAACTCTGTGCACAATTTGCGGCAAAATGGATAGCCAGCGAACCATGCCGCGGGCAGCAGCTTCTAACCGGTGCCGCGCAGGCAAAAGGCGATGTTTTGTGGTTTTTACATGCCGACGCGCTATTATCAGCAGATCCATTGACGGCAATGACAAAAGCAATTGAGCAAGGCGCAACCGGCGGTTATTTCCGCTTTCGCTTTGCCGCATCGCGTTCTTGGCCGGTGTTTATCCTGGAACCACTGATTGCCTTGCGTTGCCGAATAGGGGTTCCGTATGGCGATCAAGGGATTTTCATCGCACGCCCGGTTTATCAGCAAGTGGGCGGGCATGCACCGTGGCCGTTGTTTGAAGAAGTGCCTTTGGTACGCGCTGCACGCCGCTTTGGCAAGTTTTTACCGTTAACCGCGCCGATTTTTATCGATCCACGGCGCTGGCAGCGCGATGGCTGGTGGCGGAGAACCTGGCATAATCGCAAGCTGGCCTTAAATTTTATGTGCGGCGTCACACCCCAGGAGTTGGCTTCACGTTATCATTCTAAAAGTGGCTCTTGAATGACATAATGACGCTAACCATCCAATTACAAGGAATACCATGCAAGAGATTGTTCAAAAATATTATGGCGAAACGCTGACGGGCAGCCAAGATTTGCAAACCAATGCGTGTTGCACGGATGCAGGCTTGCCAGATTTTGTAAAACCTTTGCTGGCGCGCGTGCATGCCGAAGTGCAAACACGCTATTACGGCTGTGGCCTGGTTTTGCCCGAGTTACTGCAAGGTTTGACCATTCTGGATCTGGGTTGCGGCGCTGGGCGAGACGTTTTTGTGCTGTCCCAACTGGTGGGGGAAACAGGACAGGTCATCGGCGTGGATATGACCGAAGAACAACTGGCGGTTGCGCGTCAGCATGAAAAATATCACCAAAAGGCTTTTGGCTACAAACGCAGCAACGTCCGTTTCCTGCACGGTTATATCGAGCGATTGCACGAGCTTGAATTAGCCGATGCCAGCGTGGATGTGATTGTATCGAATTGCGTGATTAATCTGGCTCCGGACAAAGCGGCGGCGTTGCGCGAAGCTTTCCGCGTCTTGAAGCCCGGCGGAGAACTGTATTTTTCCGATGTATACAGCGACCGCCGCATTCCGCTGACTTTAACCCAAGACCCGGTGCTGTATGGCGAATGCCTGAGCGGCGCGCTGTATTGGAATGATTTTCTGCAGTTGTCATGCAAACACGGCTTCACTGATCCGCGTCTGATTGACGATCGTCCCATTGACATTAGCAACCCGGAACTGGCGGAAAAAACGGGCAACATCCGTTTTTATTCGGCGACCTATCGCTTGTTCAAACTGCAGGATCTGGAACTGGCTTGTGAAGATCACGGGCAATCCGTTGTGTATCGCGGCACCATTCCGCACCATCGCCATGCGTTCCGGCTGGATAAGCATCATTTCATCGAAACCGGCAGACAGTTTCCGGTGTGCGGCAATACCTGGCGCATGCTGCATGACACACGCTTTGTCAAACATTTTGATTTTTACGGTAACTTTGATCAGCACTTTGGCATTTTCCCGGGTTGTGGCATGGGGATTCCATTTGACGATGCGATCAGGGTTGATCAGACCAGCGGGTGTTGTTAAACATGAATGCCAACGTCCTACCAACACCCGCATCGACTGAGCATCGTTCACGCTCCAAGCTGTGGTATGTCACACCCGATGACAAACCACGCGGCTTTATTCGTTCCCATGCTTTAGAAGAACTCTGGTTTCATACCGGTACCGCTTGTAATCTGGCTTGTCCTTTTTGTCTGGAAGGCTCCAAACCCGGCGACGACCGCTTGCAACTGATGCGTTTTGATGATGCCAAACCATTTATTGACGAAGCGTTGATATTGGGTGTCAAACAGTTTTCTTTTACCGGCGGTGAGCCTTTTATTAACAAAGACTTGATCCGCATTCTGGAATATACGCTGCAGCATCGCCCCTGCATGGTGCTAACCAACGCCACAGAACCATTGATTAAACGCTTACCGCAACTAAAACCCTTGCGTGAGCAGCCAAACGCTGTGCATTTTCGCGTTAGCCTGGATCATTTCTCAGCGGAACAGCATGACAAGAACCGGGGCGATGGCATGTTTTCGATGGCGTTGGATGGACTCTGTGCATTGCATGATATGGGATTCAGTGTATCGGTAGCCAATCAAGCCATCCCGGATTTGCCTGGCCATAAAGTCGCCAAATGTTTTGCGGAAGTTTTTCGCGGCGCAGGATTGCCGGAAAATCTGCCGCGCATCGAATTCCCCGAATTCCATCCGCCCGGTATCACAGTCACCGCACCACAAATTACGCACAGTTGCATGGTCGATTATCAGACCGATTCCACACGCCGGGAATTTATGTGCGCATTCAGCCGCATGGTTGTAAAGAGTGAAGGTAAATGCAGAATCTATGCGTGTACGTTGGTGGATGATGACGCCGATTATGTGCTCGGCACAACACTGGCCGCAAGTCTGAAAGTGCCGGTCAGTATGAAACATCATCGTTGTTATAGCTGTTTCCAGTATGGCGCTTCGTGCAGTGAAATGAAGCGATAGCCATGAAACGCCGCTGGGGGCTACTGATACTGCTCGGCTTGTTAGTCGGGTTGTTTTTCAGTTTTGACTTGGGGCGCTTTTTCACGCTGGAAACGCTCAAAGATCAGCATGAAGCATTACAACAAGCCTACCGGGCAGAGCCGTTTCTTGTGACCGGTATTTTCGCGGCAGTCTATATCGTCATGGCTGCGTTGTCATTCCCCGGCGCAACGGTTATGACACTGGCCGGTGGCGCGATATTCGGAGTATGGGTTGGTGTGCCGGTGGTATTGGTATCGGCCACGATCGGCGCCACACTGGCGTTCTGGACTGCACGTTATGTATTGCGCGATGCCGTGCAGCGCCGTTTCGGCGATCGGCTGGAAACCATCAACAAGGGCCTTGAGCAGGATGGCGTTTTTTATTTGTTTTCCTTGCGCCTGGTGCCTGTTTTTCCATTCTTTCTCATCAATTTACTGATGGGATTGACCAGCATCCGCAGCACTACTTTCTTCTGGATCAGCCTGGTTGGCATGTTGGCTGGTACCGCCGCCTATGTGAATGCGGGCACGCAATTGGCAGCAATCATGCACTTGTCGGATGTCATGTCTCCGGCATTAATTATTTCGTTTGTTGTGTTGGCGCTCTTTCCATGGATAGCCCGTTGGGGTATCGGGCTGATAAAAATCCGCCGCTTGTATGCGCGCTGGATCAAGCCACGCCAATTTGACCGCAATCTGATCGTAATCGGCGCCGGTGCCGCCGGATTGGTCAGCGCGTATATTGCAGCGGCAACGCGCGCCAAGGTCACCTTGATTGAAAGTCACAAGATGGGGGGCGATTGCCTCAATTACGGGTGCGTGCCCTCCAAAGCATTGATCCGTACCGCCACTTTCTTGCAACAGGCAAAAAACGCCCAATCACTGGGTATTGCACAGACCACTGTTCAGTATGATTTTGCCGCTGTAATGGATCGTATCCGGCGCGTGATCAAAACAATCGAACCGCACGATTCGGTAGAGCGTTATACCCAATTGGGTGTAGAAGTACTGCAAGGGAAAGCGAAAATGACTTCGCCCTGGTCGGTGGAAATCAATGGACAAACACTCACCACGCGCGCCATCGTCATCGCGACCGGGGCGCGACCGGTAGTTTCAAAAATTCCGGGATTGGAATCGGTGCGTTATTACACTTCCGATACCCTTTGGTCACTGACTGAACGGCCGAATCGCTTGATTGTGTTAGGCGGCGGACCGATCGGCTGCGAACTGGCGCAAGCATTTTCCCGGTTAGACTGCCAAGTAACACAGGTCGTGCGGAGTGACTGCTTGCCGCGCGAAGACGCGGATGCAGTAGCGCTGGTTAAAGCGGCATTGCAAGCGGATGGCGTAACCCTGCTGACGCAAACCGAAGCGCTACGCTGTGAGAAAGAAGGCGATGTGCAATATTTGACGGCACGCGGTACTGATGGCAAAGAAATCAAGCTGCCGTTTGATGCGCTGTTATGCGCCATCGGCCGGGTGCCTCGCACAGAAGGTTTTGGATTAGAGGAATTGGGTATCCCAGTTTCACCACAACGCACCATCGAAACCAACGCTTGGTTACAAACCATTTATCCCAACATCTATGCTTGCGGCGATGTCGCCGGACCGTACCAACTCACCCACACGGCCGCGCATCAAGCGTGGTATGCCTCAATCAATGCACTATTTAGTGATTTCAAACGCTTCAAGGTCGATTATTCGGTGATTCCATGGACAACGTTCACCGACCCTGAAGTCGCGCGGGTAGGATTGTCGGAAAATGAAGCCAAAGCACGTAATATCGCCTTCGAAGTGACGCGTTTCAATCTCGGTGATCTGGACCGCGCGATTGCCGACGAAGCGGCACAGGGCTTTGTCAAAGTACTGACAGTACCGGGTAAGGATCGCATTCTGGGCGTCAGCATAGCCGGCGCACACGCCAGTGATTTATTAGCAGAATTTGTACTCGCTATGAAACATGGCTTAGGCCTGAACAAAATTCTAGGCACCATCCATACCTATCCCACCTGGTCGGAAGCCAATAAATATGCAGCGGGAGAATGGAAACGTACGCATGCGCCGCAATGGCTGCTCAAGTTGGTGAAGAAATATCATACGAAGCAGCGAGGGAAAGAAAGTGCAACTGATTGAGGAATGACGGGTTCAAGGTGTGCTCATTTTGATGAGTAAGAATTCTTTAGTCAGGACCTGGAACCTGATTTCTAGTTGGGAGGTTTTTCTTAAGAGAGCCACGACGCTCCACAGTGTACCCTGCATGCTCTAGCACCTTCTTGCAGAGAACAACAAACGCCTCAACCGACATGTCGTTCTTGGCGTCATTCGTGCGCCACGCGCAGATTTTGAAACTCGCAGCGGTTGCTTCGGCCGCTACGTGATCTACGCTTGGTAGAAGTGCGAACCCTGCCTTATACGCGTGCCGTCCAAGCTCTGAGTCCTCGTTTCTGTATGTGCTGATCAGGCGCCAATCGAGTTCTTCTCCCGTGTAGGCGTCTCTTCCTTCCGAGTTGATGACGGCCTGATGAATGCTCTCTCGATACGCCGCACCCGTGCAGGTATGCCCTCTCTTTCTGTCACGCTTGACGTGAGCCGCCGCCCTGCCGAGCAACCAGCGCTCGTATGCTTGAGGAGTGACAGTGCCCTCAAGAAACGCCGGCATCGCGTGCTTCTTGCTCATAGTGGCTAACTAAAAGTAGACAGATAGCCAAAAAAGCAAAATATCTGCATAAATTTGTTAATTATTATAATTATCGCTAATAATCGATTTATTATAAATTATCATATTTTTACCCCCTCCTAAAATTTAGCAGATTACATCTTATCCAAGTTTGGTAATTCAGCAAGCACAAGGTGTCTCGCTCATAGCACCTTATCATCCATCACCCTAACCCCGGCCAATAATGACTGTCCGGCAACGGCCGTTTGCCGAAAATCGCCTGTCCGACGCGGACTACCGTCGCGCCTTCTTCGATCGCCAGCTCATAGTCTCCCGACATGCCCATCGACAGTTCGTCGAATGACAAACCGGACGGGGCTTCCTGACGCAACATGGCTTGGATGCTACGCATTTTGATGAAACATTCGCGCACCCGGTCGTGATCGGATGAGAAAATCGCCAGTGTCATGAGTCCTTTGATGCGCAGCGATGAAAAGTTGGGCAATTCCATGACAAAAGCGCGCACATCTTCCGGTGCCAAGCCAAATTTGCTGGCTTCGCCGGAGCTGTTCACTTGTACGTAGACATCAATGGCACGCCCCTCGTTTTGCAGACGTTTGTCGAGTTCTTCGGCGACTTTGAGGCTGTCGAGTGCTTGAAATTCGTTGGCGAAGCGCGCCAGATACTTGGCTTTGTTGGTTTGCAAATGACCGATGATCGACCATTTAATCGCTAAGTCTTTCATCACTTCGGATTTTTCACGCGCTTCCTGAATTTTGTTCTCGCCCATTTCGAGGC
>NZ_JAIEME010000071.1 GCF_019752415.1 Nitrosomonas sp. | reverse complement strand
CTTGGGAAAGCGCATTTGGTAATTGCTCAAATAAGATACACTAGGATGAATGGATAGTGTCTTATAGAGTAATGTAGTACCGGAACGCCCAGCCCCAAGAAGAAATACGACCCTGTTTATTTTATTCATAATCCCCCCAAGCCTTGCACCTTAGATCTTTAAACACAGTCTCACAAACAAACAGCAGATTGCAACCGTCAACCACTAGCTGCGTACTTACACACTATATCATTAACAAAATTATTGCGACCATACCTAAAAATTCACAGCTTCTCGGCTTCCCTCCAACCTCTTTGACCATTGGAGTGACCTAACAGAAGAATTTAGGTTAATGGTTGAGAAAGGGGAACGTCAGCTGGAAGGAATCGGCGTAATCGAAGCACCATGCGACACTCTTTTCTATCATTATCAAATCAATGAAGAAGGGCTTGTCACCAAAGCCAATCTGATTGTTTCAACCACCAGAAATATTCAGGCAATGAATGAATCGGTGCGTTCAGTTGCCAATCAGTACTTGGATGGTCATGAGATTACCGGAGCATTGTTGAATCACTTAGAAGTCACAGTGTGGGCTTATGATCTCTGTCCTTCGTGTGCGACGCATGCGTTGGGTGAAATACCGCTGCAGGTGATGTTGCAGGATGGCGATGAAAAATGGTTAATCATTGTCTAAAACATGAATGGTGAAATTCACCGGTAGCCAGCAGACAGGCCTTATTTACGCGTCCACCAGAGTATCAGCGACAACACGATGGATATCAACAAACCAGTCATCAATGGAAAATAAAAACTGAAATGCTCGCGTTCGATATGAATATCGCCGGGCAAGCGTCCTAATGGCAATTGCGATAGCCAGGGCCATAGCAAGCCGAGCACGAGCAATAAGATTCCTAAGATAATGAGTAACTGTTGCATCGCATTTTATCCAGTCAACATACGAAACATATCATTTTAACTAGTCCTGCTGTGGAAATATCAGTTTATCAGTTTCAAAACCCAGTTCCGCGGCTTTCTGCACAAACCGGTCAAGCAAGGCATTGCTGACCGTTGGGGTTCTCGCCAGCAGCCACAAGTATGATTTGTCGTAGCTGGTCACAAAGGTGTATTGGTAGGCTTCCTTGTCCAGTTCAAACACGATGTAAGCGCCATAAAACGGGCCGAAGAAAGAAACTTTCAAATAGCCTTCCTGCGGATCTCTGACAAAATAAGCTTTGCCTTCGGCTTCTTTCCACTTGTTTTCTGTCGCCGAAAAACCTTTATTGATGACTCTGACGCCGCCATCGTTGCGTAGAAAGTATTCCGCCGTCACGTTGTCAAGCCCGCGTTCAAACGAATGATCGAGCCGGGCGATTTCATACCATTTTCCGAGATACTTGCTGAGCTCAAACCCATCAACCGGTTTGACATTCTGCGGGATCGATAAGCACCCGCTGAGGATAACGCTAAGAAAAAAAATGGATAGCATTCTCATCTCTATGTACTCATGAAGCCGTTAATGCCGGGTAATCAGTATACCCTTCTACGCCCCAGGTATAAAACGTAGCCGGTTTGGGTCGATTTAGCGGAGCGCAAGTCTTGAACCGCGTGGGCAGATCTGGGTTTGCCAAAAAACTGGTACCAAAAGCCACCGCGTCAATTTTTCCTGCGGCGATATCTTTATCCGCCTCTTCGCCGGTGTAACCCATATTGCCGATCAGCACACCTTTATAATGCTGGCGAATCGGCGTCATCACGTCGCCGCTTTGCTGCTGAAAAAAATCACCGCGCATCACGTGCAGATAGGCAAGGTGGTAGTCGTTGAGTCTTTCGGCAAACCAGGTGAATAATCCGACCGGATCGCTATCGATCATGCTGTTGTAGCTGTTCAACGGTGAAATGCGCAAGCCGACGCGATCATTCCCCCACACGGCACTGACGGCTTCAAGCACTTCCAATGTCAAACGCGCCCGATTTTCAAACGAGCCGCCGTAAGGACCTGTACGCTTGTTCGAGCCGTCGCGCAGAAACTCATCTAACAAGTAGCCGTTCGCACCATGTATTTCAATACCATCAAATCCCGCAGTTTTGGCATTTTCCGCAGCTTTCCTGAATCCGGCCACAATGCCTAGCAATTCATCATCGCGCAGTTCTCGTGGAATAACGTAGGGCTTTTTCCCCTCTGGCGTTCGTACTTCATCATCGGTAATGGCGATCGGGCTCGGTGCAACAGGCTGCGCGCCACGGTTTAAAAGCGGATGGCATGCTCTGCCGCCATGCCAGATCTGCAGAAAAATTCTGCCATCAGCAGCATGCACGGCATCGGTCACCCGCTGCCAGCCTGCTATCTGCTTTGCAGAATAGATGCCTGGCTCCTTCCAGAAGGCTGAATTGCCTTCGATCGCCATCGTGGCCTCTGCAATGATCAGACCGGCGCTTGCCCGCTGTGCGTAATGTTCCGCCATCAAAGCATTCGGAACATGCTCATCCCCTGCCCGACAGCGGGTAAGCGGCGCCATGAAAATGCGATTCGGCACATCCAATGCACCCAGTTTTAACGGTGTAAACAGTGTATTCATCCGGCTAAATCTCCAAAGTGTCAGTACCGTCCATTTTAGCGCAAATAAATGAATTGAATTTTTCCTCGATTTTTGCTCTTTTCTCAGATAAATAATTTCCTTATTTTTCATAAGGAAAGAAAAATTTTCTCTTATCTACAACGAGAATGTGAATTAAATGTGAAATATGTGTGAACTTTTTGTGAAGAAACCTATCATATAGATACAAAGCTATTTTAAATAATTTTTATAAACCACAATTAAGGAGATTTTCATGAAAACAAGTCACATTTTTGTTCTGTCAGCTTTAGTTATTACCGGTGCTTACTTCGGCGCTTTGTCATTGTTTGAATTGCCAGAAACTACAACGGAATGGGTTCTTTCAGACATTATTCTTGGAGGGATACTTTATGTGAACTACTTGGTGATTGCTATGGCACATGGCTCATCAAAATCCACAAAGGACTATTCTGAAAAAAAGGTTACCGCATAATTTTTTCTAGTTTAAATTGGGGTTAATGCGAATATCTCAATCGCATTAACCCCATTTTTATTCAAGAATTTAATCAAGCTATTGTTTAAAAATACAATTGTAAGTAGCATCATAACACGTTATAAACGTTTGAATCGCTCGTCCGGATGATCAAGCCAATGCATCAATCCTAGTGTATTCAGTCGAATGTCCGAGCTCAGAAGCTCATCGAGTTCTGCTTGTGGTAATCGGCAACCATGCTCCGATAATCGTTGTAATAATAATTTGCTGAGTGCTTCCGAAATAACGGATTGCCGATTCGTTTTATCATGCCTTGCAGCCTGAGCAATTTCCACATGCGCATCAATCAAGTAGTGCATCGATTCCGCATGATGCATTAAGTTAGCGACCTGACTATAATGTGTTAGATAAGCATAGCGCGGTTGATAGCCCATAATGCGATCGATTGAAGCGTGGGCTGCTTCAGGATCAAATTGCACCGGTGAAGTGGTCGGAAATACAAATTCCAATCCATTGACATCGAATTCCCGGTACGAAACACCGAACGTATCGCCTGTGAAAAAAGACTGACTGCGTTCATCATAGATACAATTATGGTGACGTGCGTGACCAGGCGTATCGAGAAAAAGCAATGCGCGGCCATTGAGATCAATTCGGCTTTCATCGGATGCTTCAATAATCCGGTTAACGTCAATCGGATAAATCTCACCATACACGCGCCTAAATTCTGCTTCCCCATAGACGCCTATTGCGCCAGCGACCAGCCGCGCCGGATTTGCCATATGACTCGCACCGCGTGGATGAACAACCAATTTTGCATTTGGGAACAGACGCATACATTCACTGGCACCACCGGCATGATCAAGATGAATATGCGTCAATATGATGTAAGCAACAGCTTCAATGGCAATATTCTTGTGTTTGAGCGATTCGATCACACCAGGAATGGAAAAAGATGTACCAGTATCAACCAGTGCCGCAGCACCTTTTTCAACGATGAGATGAATAGCCGCCCGCCTGGGACGGTGAAATTGTGCATCAATGGAACTGATGCCGTGTTCATAATCGATTACAAGTGGTAATGACATATTATTCCGGATTTATATGCAAGCTTCCAACACGAGAATTACTACTCAATGTTATTTGGAGGGATGCTTTAATTGTTCAAGGATGGCCGGATTTTCCAGAGTAGAAATATCCTGGGTTATTTCCTCACCTTTGGCGAGTGCGCGTAATAATCGGCGCATGATTTTACCAGATCGCGTCTTGGGCAGATTTTCTCCAAAACGGATTTCGTCCGGTTTGGCAATCGGACCAATTTCCTGTGCTACCCAGTCACACAACGTTTTAGTGATTTGAACTATTTCTTCGCCATGTGGGTACTTCCCCTTTAGCACAACAAAAGCAATCACCGACTCACCTTTAATTTCATGCGGCTTGCCGACAACAGCGGCTTCTGCAACAAAGGGGTTGGCGACCAAAGCCGATTCAATTTCCATCGTTCCTAAACGGTGCCCGGAAACATTCAAAACATCATCAATCCGCCCCATAATCCAGAAATAACCATCCGTGTCACGGTAAGCCGAATCTCCCGCCAGGTAAAATTCTCCATGGCCCATATCTTCCGGGAAATAAGTTTTCTTGAAGCGTTCTGGATCACCCCAGAGCGTGCGGATCTGTGAAGGGAAAGGCTTTTTAATCACCAAAAAACCGCCCTTACCATTTTCTACATCATGACCCGCTTCATCGACGATCGCCGCGAAAATCCCCGGTAATGGAAAAGTACAAGAACCCGGTTTCAACGCAACCGCACCCGGCATCGGCGCAATCATATGGCCACCGGTTTCTGTCTGCCACCAGGTGTCCACAATGGGACAACGTGACTGACCAATTTTTTCATAGAACCATATCCAGGCCTCAGGATTAATCGGCTCACCAACTGACCCCAACAAGCGTAACGAGGATAAGTCGTATTGCGCGGGCAAGTCCGATCCCAGTTTGATTAGCGAACGAATTGCAGTCGGTGCGGTATAGAATGTAGTGACGCGATGTTTCTGGATGATTTCCCAAAAGCGCCCGGCATGCGGATAAGTCGGAATTCCCTCAAATATCACCTGAGTAGCACCCATAGCCAGAGGCCCATAGGTAACGTAACTATGGCCAGTAATCCAGCCAACATCGGCAGTACACCAGAATATATCGGATGGCTTGTAATCAAAGATCCATTGCATACTCAGCTTGGTACCGAGTAAATAACCGGCGCTGGAATGCTGGACTCCCTTGGGCTTACCCGTTGATCCTGAAGTATATAACGTAAAGAGTGGATGCTCTGCGTTAACCCATTCCGGTTCGCACTGGGTACTGCCGCCTTGCGTAATTTCATGCCACCAGACATCGCGTGCTGAATTAAATGGGATTTCGCTACCAGTACGTTGATAAACCACGACCAATTTCACCGATGTCGTGTCACTCATGCTCATCGCTTCGTCAACGGTTGCCTTGAGCGGATTGCGTTTACCACCGCGCACCTGCTCATCAGCCGTAATGACTGCGACTGCACCGGCATCGACAATGCGTTCATGCAAACTTTTAGCAGAAAACCCGCCAAATACTACCGAATGAATTGCACCAATGCGCGCACAGGCTTGCATAGCGACAACAGCTTCAATCCGCATGGGCATATAAATAATGACACGATCGCCTTTCCGGATATTTCTTGATTTCAGCGCATTGGCGAGCTGACAAACACGCTGATGAAGATCACGATAAGTCGATTGAATAACTTCACCATCATCGGCTTCAAAAATAATAGCGATCTTATCCGCTTGTGTTGCCAGGTGCCGATCCAGGCAGTTATATGAGACATTTAATTCACCATCATTAAACCATTGATAGAACGGCGGAGTTCGATCATCCAGTATCTGCGTAAAAGGCTTATGCCAAAGAATCTGTTCTTTAGCCTGTTTTGCCCAGAAACTCAGATAATCCGACTCTGCTTCTGCACACAAAGCCAGATAATTCTGAAGGTTGGGTACATTTGCTGTTCTGGTGAATTTATCAGAAGGCGGAAATATGCGAGTTTCATTTAAAATTGACTCAATGGCTGACATGAAATTCTCCGGAATTCTTTTGTTCGGTACTCTTGAGAAAGATTGTATCATTGGCTTCGCGCGTCATTTGCACTTCTTATTTGAAGAAGGTAAATTTGCGCTCAGAAAATCTGCAAACAACGGGGTGCGCTCTTCAATCTGGAGGTTTCCAACCAGCTTTCGCCCCAAAGGATGGGGAATTGAACCCGTAGAGATTAAAAACAGAATTACTCCAACGCTTCCACAGTGCCGCAGCCAACAGAGGAACTGTCTTACTTCAAGGAAAGACTCTCTAATGCTTTCTGATGATCCCATTTTCCATGAAACAAAAGACCCTTTTTCTCAGGTGTGCGGTCACTGGTCCAGGTTAGATAATTCCCATCCGGTGTAAATACCGGCAGACCATCAAAACCCTCTTTATCAGTCACGCGCACAGCGTCATTCTTGCCATCGACATCAACGATATACAGTTCAAAATTGCGATGCCCATGCACATTCGTTGCAAATATGATGTATTTTCCGGAAGGATGATAAAAAGGTGCCCAAGACATTACATTAAGGCGGGTGATTTGTTTCTGATCCGATCCGTCGATAGCCATCGTAAATATTTCCGCTTCCCGGCCATTTTCCGAGAAACGCCGCCAAACGATTCTTTTCCCATCCGGACTAAAAAACGGACCGCCGTCGTAGGTTTTCGTGTGCGTTAATCGTTTCACATTGGAACCATCCGCGTCCATGATATAAATATCGATCAAAGCGGATGGATTGGCTTTAAACAGCGCGGCTTCCTCATCGGATAATTCCTCCGTATATGCCCTGCGGTTCGAGGCAAATGCAATCAGCTTGCCGTCGGGAGACCAAGAAGCTTCGGCATCGTAACCCAATGTTTTGGTGAGATTCCTGATATTGCCACCGGAAAAATCAGTTTCGTAAATATCGTAATACTCATCGTAATCCCATGCATAAGACTTCTGTTCACCGGATTTCCGGCGCTCAATCTCTGCAACCATTTTGGCTTTAGCTTCCGCATCTTCATGCGTCGATGAAAACAACACTTTTTCCAGCGCCGGATGTACCCACGCGCACGTGGTCTTGCCGGTACCTGGCGATACCTGCGTCACCGCACCAGATTCGACATTCTTCAAAAAAATCTGATAAAACGGATTATCATCTGCCACTTCCGCTTGATAAATCATCCATTTTGAATCGGCACGGTAATACGCTTCACCGGCGCGTTTTTCCTTGACGGAGAGCTGGTGTTCGCCGGTAATGAAGTCGGTAGCATTGGCGTTCAATGCTGCCAAAAAAAACAAAACTGGAAAAAATTTGATTGTGGATTGTAAATAATCCGGCCTGCCAGGAAACATTTTCATTTGATATCAAAATCCTTAAAAATAGATAAAACTCGGTATCAATTGTACAAGTATTCGACAATGCTTGTTAAGCCTATGCCACCGCCGGGCAATAGCAGCGCGAGCAATGACGGTTGTTGAAAGAAAGAAAAAGTTTGCTGCTTCTTGTTGCGAATTTCTGTTACCACCTGGTCCACAGTATTCGCATTACCAAACGCCAAGGATATTCTTCCAGGCCGATCTTCTTCATAGAATTGAAGTATATCCTCGCATTGTTTCTCTGCAGATTTTTTTAATAAAATCAAGGTAATGATCAAATAAATTGACGCGCCGATAAAAACGATTATCAATGCAGGAGAGAACCCCAAATTATCAAATACATTGCTACGACCAATCGCTATCAGCAGCATTAAAACAAAGGGCATATAGATGATGCTGTTAACTCGCTTGAGCAGCCTTGTAATCAATAAAAACCGAAAATAAGGCTTTAATTCTTCGCGTGAAATTCCTGTTCTATTTTCGTGTTCCTCCACAAGTTTTTGAGGCCAATCAAATTGATCAGCAGCGTCAAGCTGATCAATAAATCGTCTACAAGCTGTTGCCTCGTAACCAACCCAGTAAATCAATCCCCACAAAATGGAAAATTGAACAAATGCAATAAAATTATGTAGATTTTGCGTAATCTCACCGCGTGAGGGGAAATTCAAATAGCCTAGTGAAAATATTCCAAAGTAAGTCAATCCAAGTGAAATTGCAGCGGTGCATAAAATCCAAAGGTATCCTTTTGATTTTATCAAATCTGTAATTTTCAGGTACTCAAGCCAAGGTTCTTTGACATTTTTACCTGTCGATGTAAAACCTGAAAATGGCCCAGACCATAACCCTTCCCACCAATGACCATTACCTTTCGATTCTTGCAGCTCAGGTAATTTTAAATCATTTATGATTTCCTTTGCTTCTCTAAGTTTGGTGTAATAATGATGAAAAACAAGGAGAATAAATATGATACCAAAATACCTTATGACCAGATTAGGCCATACACTGACTCCCTCGAGCCAAAGGAATGGTTCACCAGTTTGGTAGTTGGAAAAATTATCCAGGCAATACCACAAAAGAATAAAGCCAATAGCCGCACAGCTAATTACACTTCCTATTACTGTAACTAAGCTCTCTGCGACAGACTTAAACGATAGATAACCGAGAATTAGGATTGTTGAGATTAATATGAGTAATTGAGAAATTACTTTTGTATCGATTTCTTTTTGACGCTCTTGCTCAATAGCATCGCAGCCTAATAAATACTTCGTGACACATCTATCGTTATTATTTTCTATATTTTTTTGAGGAAACCTTGTATCAGCAGGATCTTTTATCCATGTATCGAGATAATCTATCGGAGGTGACGCAAGATGTACTGCTTGCGCCCTTCCAATTTCAAAAATTTGAGGCTTTAACAATCCATCTAATTGTTGTGTCTGCTCAATCAATTGTAGCTTCTGCGATTTAGCTGGCCATTCATTTATCCAAAGCTGCGCCCAATTATCGATTTTTGTCGTTGGAAAATTTAATGCCAGTAATGTCGCAAGATACATCGAAGTCTGGTAACTATCGCGGAATGGCATAGTTGTGCCTTGCAGTTCCGGGCGGAGCGTAAAATCAAAATTGCTGGCAACGATCAGATTGCGCGTCCATTTTTTTTGATCAGCATGTAAGTAACGTGCATCCAGTTCGGTCGTAAAAAAGATTTTGTGTTTAAAACGATCACGCAAGGCTTGCAATATCAGTAATTTGTCGTATACATCATTACCAAAAATTCCGATTGCTTTGATCCGGTTGGTTCCTAACCCTTCGCCACGATCAATCTCCTCAATCTTATCGATAAGTCGCCTCAAATAATCGAATTGGTTGCGTCCTTCCGCGTGTTCAGGTGACGCGTCATCCAATTGGGCGATTAAATTTTTCTGTTCTTTTTTATCTTGCGTATCTTGTGATTTCCTGCTTGATTCATCAAGATCAGGCAATTTGCCATCCAATCCACGCAAATAAGTAAAATTTGCTACAAGTTGTTTTTCATTTTCCTTTTTAGCACATTGCTCATTATTAACTGAATCAATGAAATGTTTAGTTAATAATCGGGCATATAATGAATCTTGCTCGCTAATAATTATCAAGCCATCTTCACATTCATCTTTGATGAATGGAATCTTACGATTAACGCCGCGCTGTCCTAGTTCCCAGATCAGTGCTTTGGCAAGATTTATATCTTGTCCGATCGTGCGAAAAATGGATTTATCGGCAAGCTTCTTGGTGATTTTTTCCTTTATACATTCTGCTTTCTTAGTATCAGTATCTTTATCACATTGATTATCTTTCTTAATAGCATCAAATAAATCCTTATCTGAAATAGTTGCACTGGATGAAATTATTTTGAATGAAGCAGATAGCCCATCTATTTCCGTAGATTTCATCAACTCGACCAGGAGTGATGTGTTGGTTGGCCCAATTAAAGAAAAATCAAACTGCCCTGATTGAATCTTTTTTAACCCATTGAATAGAACTTTAATGAAATTCCCATACCCTGTAGCAGGGATTTTGTCTTCATTTAACCAGAGTATTAGTACCTGCTTTTCAAAACTATCCTTAAACCATTCATAAGGCACATCAATAGAGGGACAATGTGTCCCAACATCAGAGACGCATGATGGCTCCAAGCGATAAAAATTTATATGCTCAGTATCTTTAGCAAAGTATCCTCGTGCACCAAGTGCAGAAACTACTGCATAACGATAACGTTGCCGAAATTCAGTCAATTCTGGATAGGAGCTACCAAAAACACTGATAGCGATAATTCTTAGATCTGTATCGTTTTGAATCTTGCTCCCGATTTCTTTCCTAAATTCATCTATCGATTTAGGCGAAAGTTTTTTTTCAGCTTCCTTATCTTGATTAAGATGTCGCTCAACGGCCGCAATCGGATCTTGCCATAAGCGCGCATCTACTTTACGAACATCGGACGATAATAGCTTGTTGGTATATTGTGAATCGTGCGGGCGTGAGCTGGTTAAAGGATTGATTAATGTACCTGTAGCAAGCATTATCAATAATAAAATCGGGATCAGGCCGGTTTTTGAATCGTGATTATTATCGGCTGCCATAGCTTTTTTCTCGCTTCATGAATTTTTATGTCTTATGTCAAATGCCCAGAATTATGTTGATGTTATGCGGTTCATCTCAAGAAAACAATGATGTTTGATATGATGCGAACTGGCTGTTAGTAAAATAACATTGCAGCGCAAATCGTGTAAAAATCTGGATTATTGTCAGAATTCATCAAAGAAAAACTTCCAAACAAGAAAAGGGAAAATGCAAAAATTAATAAATCGCAGTGTGGCAGTGCTCTTCTTCATCATCTGCGCGCTCTACAGTCTCGTTACTTTTGCAAGCACCTCAACTTTCCATCACCAGATGCAAATCCAATTGTCGCCGGATACCTCGGAAATCCGGGTCAAAGACCATATTCAGATTCCAATGCATGTGCAGAATCAAGAAATACCCACGCAACTTGATTTCTTCCTGCATGCCGGTCTGACGATTGCGGATATACAAGGCGCTCAAATTAAAGCACAGGGAAGTGAAGTCGCTTTAAAGTCCCGTTCAATTTCCATTCAACATTACACTTTAACGTTGCCCCCCGGTCAGAAGGAATTCACGCTGCATTTCCGTGGAAAAATCAATCACCCGGTGCAAGACCCTGGACAGGAATACTCGCGCAGTTTTGGTTCCACGCCGGGAGTGATTTCTCCGGAAGGCGTGTTTCTAGCCAATTCCAGTGCGTGGTATCCGCAGTTTGAAGCTGATGCGATGGTGTCATTCCGCCTGGATATTCAAGTGCCTGCCGATTGGGATGTGGTCAGCCAGGGTACGTTGGTGCGTGAACAGAAAACAGCCGAAACTCAGAACGTAGTTTGGGAAGAAACACAGCCGCAGGACGATATCTATATCGTCGCGGGCCGCTATCAGCGCTACACACAATCCGCCGGTGCGGTGAATGCTTTGGTTTATTTGCGTAGCGCGGATGAGGCGCTGGCGCAGAAATATTTGGACACCACCGCGCAATATATTGCCATGTATAACAAGCTGCTCGGCCCCTACCCGTACACAAAATTCGCGCTGGTCGAGAATTTCTGGGAAACCGGCTACGGCATGCCTTCCTTTACGCTTCTCGGCCCAAAAGTGATTCGCTTTCCTTTCATTCTGCATTCGTCGTATCCGCATGAAATTCTGCATAATTATTGGGGCAATGGCGTGTTTGTCGATTACGCCAAAGGCAATTGGGCTGAGGGCTTAACTGCTTATCTCGCGGATCACTTGGTCAATGAACAACGCGGCAAAGGCGAGGAATATCGCCGCGACGTGCTGCAGAAATATGCTGATTTCGTCAATAAGGAAAAAGATTTCCCTATCATCCAGTTCGTTTCGCGCCATAGCGCCAGCTCGGAAGCCGTCGGCTACGGTAAGACCATGCTATTTTTCCACATGCTGCGTCAGGAATTAGGCGATGAGGATTTTGTGCGCGTATTGCGGCAATTTTATAAGCAGTTCAAATTCAAACAAGCGACTTTTGCAGATTTGCTCACGACGATCAACGCAACCAGCGGCCAAGATTTTTCCGCGCAGTTTGAACAATGGGTGCATCGTACCGGCGCGCCCGATTTATTACTGCGCGATGCAGAAACCGAGCGCACGGCAGATGGATTCAAACTCACACTGACGGTTGAGCAAACGCAACCGGGCGATCTTTATCGTCTGCACATTCCAGTTTCCGTCACGCTGGAAGGTGAGGATATGGCGACACAATCGCACATCACTATTGATCAGCGAACGCAAACCATCGAAATGGATTTCCACGCCCGCCCGGTGCGTATCGACCTCGATCCGCATTTTGATGTGTTCAGGCGCTTGGATAGTCGTGAAATCCCTTCCGCGTTGTCGCAGGGTTTTGGCGCAGAAAAACCATTACTGATTCTGCCTGCGCGCGCAGACAAAAAAATCTTAGGAGCCTATCGTGCGCTGGCGGCGAATTGGCAGAAAACCCAATCGAACCAACTGGAAGTGATTACGGACGATCAACTCACCGCTTTGCCCGCAGATCGCACCGTCTGGATCATGGGGTGGCAAAATAAATTTGCTGAGACTGTCGCCAAAACTTTGGCGGATCGTGGTGTGACTTATCAGCAGAAAAAATTGCAACTGGAGCAAAAGACCTATCCGCAGGCGGAGCACGCCGTCGTATTGACCACCCGGCAACCGTCCAATCCGGATAAAACGCTGTTATGGATCGCATCGGACAACCCCAAGGCGATCGCCGAGCTGGCCAATAAATTGCCGCACTACCGGAAATACAGTTATTTGGTATTCAAAGGCGACGAATTAACCAATATCGACAAAGGTCAATGGCCGATCACGCAATCGCCGCTCTCGCAATGGATCAAGCAGAAAGACAATTACACCGTTCACACGACGCATACCGGCATCTCCAAACCGCGCCGCG
>NZ_JAIEME010000097.1 GCF_019752415.1 Nitrosomonas sp. | reverse complement strand
ATTTATCAGTATGATGCAGTTTATCAAACCTTTTTGACCAAAGTCGATGTGATCGAATAAATCAGTGTTTCCCTAAAGATCTGGAGCGATTTCTAATAATCCATTTCCATCGAAGGAAGTTGAGGATCTCTTTTTGTAGTGACACTAAAAATGAGATGTAGAATCTGTGCCAGATTAATCTGCCGCTTAAATATGCACAAAAAATACATATTAATGGATGCCTGATCAGATTATTCTGGGATCTTCATCGTCATAATAACGGGTGATCTATTGTTTATTAATAGGAGTTCAATATTAAGCTGGTAGGTTTTCGGTCTGACACTACAAAGGCGTAAGAGTTAATCCGATCCTGGTGCGTCAGAAAAAAACTTTTCCTTCCGTTTTAGTTCGTCAAAATAAAGTGGTTCATTGGGTTCGAGCTGATTTCCTAGTTTCTGGACTTGTATCCAGATATCAGAAAATTTCCCCATGCGTTTAAAACGACGGGCATTCTTTTTGAAATCACTTTTGTTATTATTTTTATAGAGTTGCTCGAATAGTAGAAGCCAGCCAGGGATGTCGCGCTGGTTTGTTGCGAGTTGTTTCTGCAACAATTGAATCGCAGCATCCGAATTATCCTGTTCGATTAACACACGTGCCGCAGATATCGTTTGACTGGATGCTTCTGGCACATTCTTCGATAAATCGGCTAGCTTGCTGTCACGTCGATGCAACAAGAGCGCTTCATACCGGCGACGTTCAGTTACATCGGGTAACGATGCATCTGTGTATCGTGTGAATTTCTCTTTGATTTTATGGTGATTACGTAACATCAGGATAGTACTTAGTAGCATCAATAGTAATCCGAAAAGAAATACACTATCTGAGGATAGAATAAATTCAATCGAAGCATTATTGCTGGTTTTATCTGATCCTATCGGATGGTTAAGTTGTGGTACGTTAGTATCCGGTGGAGTTAATGTTTCTGCGACAGGCTGTGCGTTATCTGCGGATGGCACTATTGTGTTTTGAGGATCAGGTACATCTTCTTCAAGTGGAGTGCTTATGATTTCGATGTGTTGCTCATTGGGTACTGTTATTTTTAATGTCAACATGGATTGTATTGCGGCGATTTGCTTTTCGAGCGATGCCATACGTTCTAACAATGTGCCGAGTTCAGTGGTTTCATTCTCGGCGATTTGTTCCAATTGCACGATAAGTTTGAATGCCGGATGATTATTATTTAAGATTACGCTGGATTCCACAGTTTTCTTAGGTGATTCCGAAGATTTAGCCTTGCTGAGATTGGCGGCTGTGTTTGATTTCTTCGTCTTGGTTGCCGGTTTTGCATACGTGCTGATCGCTCTTAAATCTGGAATGTGGATGATGGTTCCCGCGGGTAATCGTTGATAGGTGCCATCAGGAAAGTGTCTGGGATTGGTGTGAATAATTGCATGAATAAAATTATTGCGCGCAACGGAGTCTTTAGGGAATATCAGTCGGGCGATCTGCTTGATATCTTCTCCGGGCAGGATCCGCCATTGTATTCCGGATTTCACCGCATTATAGTCGAAGACGGTATCAGTCCCAGTACGTGGAAGATTATCCTGTGTTTGATTTGAAACAGGTACTTCAGCCTTAACTAAAGTACCTGTCAGAATGAGAATAATAAGTATTAATTTGCCAGAAAATGCAGCCATCTAATTTTGGAACGTTTGTTTATTTACAGAATGTTGCAATCGCTTTGTTGGCGTCAGAAATTTTTCTCTGCCGCGCATCATCATCGACAAAAACTATTCCACCAACGCCATCAGGCACAGTTAATCGCGGCGAATCAGTATATAGTCTAAGCTGTCCTTGAGCATCGATACATTTTTTTTTGTTTTCTTCAGCCTTTGCTTGTTGTTTCGCGTCTTCCTCTCTTTTTTGTTGCTGACGTTTGTCAAACTCAAGTCTCTCTTCACCCGGGTTCCTGGATTTGCTCGATTCATTATTTCCGGATATAGGCGATGACTTGATATTTAGTCTCTGTCCTTCCTTGGCAACCCCAGGCGGAGGCGGAACATCTGTGTATTGCGTTTTGCCACTTTCATCGACCCATTTATAGATTTGGGCGTTGACTGGAATGCTGAATAGAACTATTAATCCAGTAAATACAAAAATTCTCATTGCGTGCTCCAGAATGAAATGATCTGAAATACATCGGTATCGTATTTATGCAACTTGAAGATTTATCGCATTAAATCATAATAATTGGAAATATGCTGTATTCTTGGCTGAATTGGGGCGAAATTTGTGGGCGAAATTGGCTATAATGTCGCTTTGCAAAGGACTGTTATTATGCAATTGATTCAAAAAGCGTTCACCTTTGATGATGTTCTCTTAATTCCCGCACACTCAACGGTTTTGCCGCGTGATGTCAGTTTGGCGACAAAATTAACACGCACCATTACTCTCAATATTCCTTTGCTATCGGCTGCTATGGATACAGTTACCGAGGCACCTCTGGCTATTGCAATAGCGCAAGAAGGCGGTATCGGTATTATTCATAAAAATATGTCGATAGAGGCCCAGGCCGCACACGTGGCACAAGTCAAACGCTTTGAAAGCGGCGTGGTAAAAGATCCGATTACCATTCACCAGAACATGACTGTGCATGAGGTCCTTGAACTGATACGCAGGCATAAAATATCTGGATTACCTGTTGTGAATGGCAAGAAAGTTGTCGGTATCGTGACCAATCGGGATCTCCGTTTTGAAACAAATCTTGATCAAGCGATTAAGCACATCATGACCCCAAGGAATCGGTTAGTGACTGTCAACGAAGATACTTCCCGCGAGGAAGTGCTGGCGTTACTGCATAAACATCGATTAGAGCGTGTGTTGGTAGTCAATAAACAATTTGAATTATGTGGCCTCATTACGGTTAAAGATATTATTAAAACTTCGGAATATCCATTGGCTAGCAAAGATGAACAAGAAAGTCTGCGCGTCGGTGCTGCGATTGGGGTCGGGGAGGGCAGTGAAGAACGTGCGACCGCACTGGTTGAAGCCGGTGTTGATGTAATTGTAGTCGATACAGCGCACGGTCATTCGCAGAGTGTTCTGGATCGCATTGCATGGATAAAAAAGAACTTGCCGTCCGTTCAGGTGATTGGCGGAAATGTTGCAACGGCGGCTGCGGCTAGAGCGATGGTGGATAATGGTGTGGATGCTGTGAAAGTTGGTATCGGCCCCGGTTCCATTTGCACTACGCGGATTGTGGCGGGCGTTGGTATTCCGCAGATTACCGCCATTCATAATGTATCCGAAGCATTAAAGGGTAGTGGCATACCCACCATTGCCGATGGCGGTATCCGGTATTCGGGCGATATCGCCAAAGCTTTGGCAGCGGGTGCAGATCTGGTTATGTTGGGCGGTTTGTTTGCCGGAACGGCAGAAGCACCGGGAGAAATTGAATTATTTCAAGGCCGTTCATATAAAAGCTATCGTGGTATGGGTTCACTTTCCGCCATGCAGCAAGGATCCAGTGACCGCTATTTTCAGGAAAAAGAGCAAAAAAATAATGACAAATTGGTGCCCGAAGGCGTGGAAGGCCGTGTACCCTTCAAAGGCAGCATTTCCGGAGTTATTCATCAATTGATGGGGGGCGTGCGGTCAAGCATGGGTTACTTGGGATGTGAAACAATCGCTGCAATGCACGACAGAGCAGAATTTGTCGAGATTACTTCGGCGGGTATTCGTGAATCGCATGTGCACGATGTGCAGATTACCAAAGAAGCTCCGAACTATCATGTCAAGTAAGAATCTAGCTTAATGCATCAAAAAATCCTCATTCTGGACTTCGGTTCGCAGTACACACAGCTTATTGCCCGGCGTGTTCGTGAAACAAACATTTATTGCGAATTGCATCCTTATGATGTCAGTCCGGAATTTATCAAGGAATTCTCGCCCAAAGGAATCATACTTTCCGGCGGCCCCGCTTCGGTGACTGAAGACGAGACGCCGCGCGCACCGCAAATTGTTTTTGAATTAAATGTACCGGTTTTGGGTATCTGCTATGGCATGCAAACCATGGCGGCGCAATTGGGCGGTACGGTAGAAAATGCTGCTGTACGTGAATTTGGCTATGCTGAAATAAAATCTACGCAAAGTGGTGCGTTATTTCAGGAAATAAAAGATCGCACGAATAAGGCTGGAAATAATGTATTGGATGTCTGGATGAGTCATGGAGACAAAGTGGTTGCTTTGCCTGCCGGATTCCAAGTGATGGCCCTTAACGCAGCAACGCCGATTGTGGCCATGGCGGATGACAAGCGGCAGTTTTATGGTATTCAATTTCACCCGGAAGTTACGCATACACTACAAGGTAAAGCGATAATCGAGCGGTTTGTTCATAGTATTTGCGGAATTGACCGAGATTGGAATATGCCGGATTATGTTGATGAAGCGATTGGCAAAATTCGTGCAACCGTTGGAAAAGATCAAGTAATCCTAGGGTTGTCCGGCGGTGTGGATTCATCCGTGGCTGCCGCATTAATTCATCGTGCCATTGGTGATCAACTTACTTGCGTGTTCGTTGATAATGGTCTGATGCGCGCCAATGAAGCCAAACAAGTGATGGAAACTTTTGCCAGTAACCTGACTGTAAAAGTGATTCATATTGACGCCAGCCGTGATTTTTACCGGAACCTTAAAGGCATCACCGATCCGGAAACCAAACGAAAGATTATTGGACGTGAATTTGTTGAAGTGTTTCAGCGCGAATCGGCAAAGATTAGCGATGCCAAATGGTTGGCACAAGGCACCATTTATCCCGATGTGATTGAGTCGGCCGGGGGAAAAACCAAGAAGGCACACACAATCAAATCGCATCACAATGTTGGCGGATTGCCGGAAACACTTCACCTGAAATTACTCGAGCCATTACGTGAACTGTTTAAGGACGAAGTGCGTGAATTGGGACTGGCACTCGGCCTGCCACGCGAAATGGTGTTCCGTCACCCGTTCCCCGGGCCGGGATTGGGGGTGCGTATTCTGGGTGAAGTTAAATATGAATATGCCGAGTTATTAAGACAAGCGGATCAAATCTTTATCGAAGAACTGCAACGCTCTGGCTGGTACGAAAAAACATCGCAGGCATTTGCGGTCTTTTTGCCGGTTAAATCGGTGGGTGTGATGGGGGATGGGCGTACCTATGAATACGTTATCGCTCTCAGAGCCGTGCAAACGCTAGACTTCATGACTGCCAATTGGGCGGAATTGCCCTACTCGTTATTAAGCAAGGTTTCCAACCGGATTATCAACGAAATCCGTGGCATCAATCGCGTCGTCTACGATATTTCCGGCAAGCCACCAGCGACGATTGAGTGGGAATAGAATAGGGTAATCTCGACAGCGAGATATCGAGCACACACATATTATCTGCATGATGTCCAAAAAGTGTGCTAATTGCTGGTACGTTGTTTGCTTCCTTGTACCAAATATCTTGCCAACTTCATATGGAATAATCACCGGTAAGGGGGATGACTGTTCAAGCCATCAATTCTCTCAGTACATAAGGCAAAATCCCACCATGCTTGTAATAATCGACTTCTATCGCAGTATCGATACGACACAGTAACTGCACTGATTGGTTACTGCCATCTTTTCTTCGAATAACCAATGTAACATCTTTTCGTGGCTGGATGTTGTCCAGACCAAATATGTCGAATTGCTCATTGCCTTTGATTCCTAATGAATCAACACTGTCATTGTCCTTAAATTGTAATGGGAGAACACCCATGCCAATCAGATTGCTACGATGGATGCGTTCAAAGCTGATCGCAACGACCGCTTTGACCCCCAGTAATTGGGTTCCCTTGGCAGCCCAGTCGCGACTCGAGCCAGTGCCGTATTCCTTGCCGCCAAAAACCAACGTGGAGATGCCTTGTGATTGATATTTCATCGCGGCATCATAAATGCTCATTTGCTCAGGCACAGTACCAGCAGTGCCTTGGTAAAGTGTGATGCCGCCTTCACTGCCGGGAATAATCAGGTTCTTGATGCGGACATTGGCAAACGTGCCGCGCATCATCACTTCATGGTTGCCGCGGCGCGCGCCATAACTATTGAAATCAGCTTTGGCGACGTTGTTATTCAATAGATAATGGCCGGCTGGGGAAGTGTCTCTGATCGAGCCAGCCGGACTGATATGATCGGTTGTAACAGAATCACCAAAAATGCCTAATGCGTAGGCATTTTTAATACCTGTGGCATCGCTGGAGGCTGCCGGTCGCCATGAGAAGTTTTGGAAAAAAGGTGGTTCAGCGATATAAGTGGATTGCGGCCAATTGTAAGTTTGACCGGTGACAGAAGTCACGTTATTCCACAAGGGATGGTCTTTGGTGAGATTGCTATAGAGTTTCCGGAAGGTATCTGCGTTGGCGGCAAATTTCATCTGCGCATGAATTTCTGCGCTATTGGGCCAAATATCTTTAAGCCAAACCGGTTGATTGTTTTTGCCGATACCTAAAGGCTCAGTGGTGAGATCTTTCAAAACAGTACCTGCGATAGCGTACGCTACGACCAGTGGTGGCGAAGCTAAAAAATTAGCGCGTATGTTTGAATGAATGCGCGCTTCAAAATTGCGATTTCCAGAAAGTACGGCCGCACAAACCAAATCATTCTTGACGATGGCTTCTTCAATCGGATCAGCTAAGGGACCCGCATTGCCAATACACGTGGTGCAGCCATAACCAACCAAATTAAAGCCAAGTTGTTCAAGATAAGGTAGCAGTCCAGCGACTGTCAGGTATTCGGTTACCACCCGCGAACCGGGTGCTAGAGAAGTTTTGATATGAGGCTTAACCGATAAACCTTTTTCAACTGCTTTTTTTGCCAATAATCCGGCTGCGATTAAAACACTTGGGTTGGACGTGTTTGTGCAAGAAGTGATGGCAGCAATCAATACATCACCATGCCCCAAATTAACTGAAGAACTATTCAATTCAGTAGCAGATACTTCGGCAAGATGAGGGGTAGGACGGTTGCTGGTCATTTCAGTGATGTTGCGGGAGGTCATTCGGCGCTCGGCTGGGACAGTTTTTTGTGTCGGTTGATTACTATTTACCTCGAGCGCATTGTGCGAACCCTGTGGCGGGAGTCGATTCTCATCCAGATTGTCAGAGCCAATGTGAGTGCAGACTTCGGGGTCTTGTGTACGAGTGTTGCGTGTCGGATAACGCTGATTGATATCATCACTTTGCTTTCCGTAACCGCTTTCTTTGACAGGTTTGCTAAAGAGTTCGGTAAATTTGGATTTGATTGCGGTGAGTTCAATACGATCTTGCGGGCGTTTTGGCCCAGCGAGTGAAGGTGTAACTGAACTTAGATCAAGCACTAGTTCTCGGGTATAGTCGATGTCTCCCTTTCGCGGAATGCCATACATTTCCTGCATCTGGAAATAGGACTGGAATAGTGCAATCTCTTCGGAACTACGTCCTGTGCTTCTGAAATATTCTATGGTGATGTCGTCAACGGGAAAGAAACCCATCGTCGCACCATATTCAGGCGCCATATTGGCGATCGTAGCACGATCAGGTAATGTCAATGAAGCAGTTCCTTCACCAAAGAACTCAATAAATTTACCGACCACATTGGCGGAACGTAACATTTCAGTGATCGTTAGAACTAAGTCTGTTGCGGTGACGCCTTCACGTAACTGACCGATCAAATTTACGCCAACTACATCGGGCGTAAGAAAATAAACTGGTTGTCCCAGCATACCTGCTTCTGCCTCAATACCGCCAACTCCCCAGCCGACGACACCGATTCCGTTAATCATCGTGGTATGTGAGTCGGTGCCTACCAGAGTATCTGGAAAGATTAATCCGTCCTTTTGGTGTACACCCCGGGCCAAATATTCAAGATTGACCTGATGCACTATACCAATTCCAGGTGGTATCACCTTAAAGGTGTCAAAAGCCTGCATTCCCCATTTGATAAATTGATAGCGTTCATTATTACGAGAAAATTCAATTTTCATGTTTTGAGTGAGCGCGTCTTTGGTTCCATAGTGATCAACCTGTATAGAATGATCAACTACCAGATCAACGGGTACTAATGGTTCTATCAGTTTTGGGTTTTTTCCCAATTTTACTGCTGCGCTACGCATTGCAGCTAAATCCACTAAAAGTGGCACGCCGGTGAAATCTTGCAAAACAATGCGAGAAACGACAAAAGGGATTTCGTCTACTCTAATAGCATTCGGTTTCCAGTTCGCCAATTGCCGAATATGCGTTTCATTTATCTTTTTATTGTCATAATTGCGCAATACAGATTCTAGTATGATGCGGATCGATATCGGTAAGCGGGAAATTTTTCCAATCCCACTATTCTCTAGAGACGGAAGTGAATAGTATTTGGCGCCGCTGCCTTGTGCAATGGATAATTCACGCAGGCTATTGAATAGATTGTGATTCATGGTAGTGTTCCTGAGGAATAATATGGATTAACAGGTTAATAAACTATTCAGCCGATAATATATATTTTTGGGCAAACAATGTCACGCTTAAGCTTTTTGATTTACTACCGTGAATTTGCTGTGTGTAAATTAAGCGAAAAATATTGATCCACACTGCTGTGAAGATAATCTGATGGGGTGGCTGATGGGACTCGAACCCACGACAACCGGAATCACAATCCGGGACTCTACCAGCTGAGCTACAGCCACCATAAGAAGAAAAGTGTAGTGGTTTAATTTACACAAACTGAGTTGAGTAATGCTATCCACACGATATAGAAATATTTATGGCATGCCCGACAGGGATCGAACCTGTAACCCCCAGCTTAGAAGGCTGGTGCTCTATCCAATTGAGCTACGGGCACCAAGTCGAGCTTGCCCTAAATTTTAGAGCTTAAATTGGTCGGGGTGGAGAGATTTGAACTCCCGACATCCTGGTCCCAAACCAGGCGCGCTACCAGGCTACGCTACACCCCGGAAAAGGCGTCACTATACCTTCTTAGGTTTGAAACGTCAATTTCTTCGTGACTTAATATGGGTGGTTTGCAATCTACTTTGCAGAATAGCGAGTCAAAGATTGCTTAAATTATATACATGGGTGACGTCTCAAATTTAAGTTTTATGCTATTCTAGAGCGAGACATGTAATGAGCTAGATAAATAACTTGTTATATATTGTTTTTTCTGGTACTAGTGTACGATTTTTTTACGCTACCGGAATCCGGAATTAAAGAGGAGCCTTAAAGATGCCAAAAGAGCTGCAAAGTAAACAAGTGCCTCCCTATGAGTCAAAAGCAGGTGAGGATTATATGAATCCTGATCAGCTTATGCATTTTCGTAAGCTACTGGAAGGTATGAAAATTGAATTGGGTCAAGATATTGACCGTGCGGTACATACCATGCAGGATGAAGCCACGGTTTTTGCCGATCCCAATGACCGTGCCAGCCAGGAATCTGATATGACACTTGAGTTACGAAATCGTGATCGTGAGCGCAAGCTCATCAGAAAGATTGATGAGATAATAGGTAAAATTGATTCGGGTGATTATGGTTATTGTGAAAGTTGCGGAATTGAGATTGGATTAAAGCGGCTTGAAGCGCGGCCCACCGCGACACTATGTATTGATTGTAAAACATTGGATGAAATGCGTGAAAAGCAAATAGCTAAGTAGGTTTATTGCTGGAAATAACCCCCCTGTCGTTAGGACAGGGGGGTTATTTATAATCACCTCATGATTCTGATTCTTCTGTTCCAGAAGCAGTGTTATCTCCATCGGCGGATACTGCTTTCATACTCAGACGCAGTCTTCCTTTGTCATCTGCTTCAAGTACTTTGACTCGTACTTGCTGGCCCTCATTGAGGTGATCAGAAACGTTATTGACGCGTTCATTGGCGATTTGTGATATATGTAACAGACCGTCTTTTCCAGGAAGAACACTAACAATAGCCCCGAAATCAAGTAACTTTAACACTATACCGTCATAAATTTTACCAACTTCAACTTCCGCAGTAATATCTTCAATTCGTTTCTTGGCTAGCTCACCACCTTCAGCACTGACACAAGCTATCGTTACTTGCCCATCATCAGTGATATCAATCGTCGTACCGGTTTCTTCCGTGAGCGCACGAATGACAGCACCACCCTTGCCGATAACATCGCGAATCTTTTCGGGATTGATTTTGATTTTGATAATACGGGGAGCATGAACTGAGATATCTTCACGGGTTGAGGGCAGGGCTTGCTTCATAATTTGCAGGATGTGCATCCGTCCTTCGTGAGCCTGTATCAGTGCGGCATGCATGATATCTTTGGTGATACCTTGAATTTTGATGTCCATCTGTAATGCAGTAATGCCTTTTTCCGTACCGGCTACTTTAAAATCCATATCACCCAGATGATCTTCATCACCGAGAATATCAGTTAATACAGCAAAACGATTTCCATCTTTAATTAGACCCATTGCAATGCCGGCTACATGTGCCTTGAGTGGAACGCCCGCATCCATAAGGGCGAGACAACCGCCACAAACCGATGCCATTGAGCTGGAGCCGTTTGATTCGGTAATTTCAGATACTACGCGCAAGGAATAACCAAATTCTTCAGGGGAAGGCAGAACTGCGGCAATAGCACGCTTTGCAAGACGTCCATGCCCAATTTCACGGCGCTTGGGAGTGCCAACACGACCAATTTCCCCCGTTGCATAGGGGGGCATGTTGTAATGTAGCATAAACCGATCATTATAATCACCTTGCAGTGAATCAATTTTTTGCTCGTCACGTGCTGTGCCCAGAGTAGCAACCGCTAATGCTTGTGTTTCACCGCGAGTAAATAGTGCTGAGCCATGTGTACGAGGTAGCACACCATTTCGAATCGATATGGCTCTAACAGTGCGTGTGCCACGGCCATCAATTCGAGGCTCTCCATCCAGGATTTGGTTGCGTACAATTTTTGCTTCCAATCCAAAAAATGTTTCCTTAAATAATTGCAGATCAGGCCCACCTTCCGAATCAACACCGATTTCTGCGGATATGCGTTGACTGATTGCTTCAATCGCTTCAGAGCGCGCTTGTTTCTGTTTAATCTTATAAGCCATCCGTAAATCGGTTTCTGCCAGGCCGGCAATTTTTTCTTCAAATGAAGTATCTTTTACGGGAGGAGTCCAATCCCATGCAGTTATACCCGCCTCATCAGCAAATTCATTAATTGCATTGATAACTGCTTGCATTTGCTCATGGCCAAATATCACTGCGCCCAACATAACTTCTTCCGATAATTCCATTGCTTCTGACTCTACCATCAAAACTGCTTGTTGCGTGCCGGCAACAACCAAGTTCAATTGGGTGTCTTTAAGCTCTGAAGTCGTTGGATTGAGTACATACTCGTTATTGATATAACCAACACGAGCGGCGCCAAGAGGGCCATCAAACGGTATTCCGGAAAGAATTAATGCAGCGGAAGTGCCAATAATGGAAGGAATATCTGCATCCACTTCATTATCAGCCGACATCACAGTTGCCACTATTTGTACTTCGTTATAGAAACCTTCGGGAAAGAGCGGACGAATCGGGCGATCAATTAGTCGAGAGGTAAGTGTCTCTTTTTCTGATGGACGACCCTCCCGTTTAAAGAAACTCCCCGGTATCCTACCTGCAGCATAAAATTTTTCTTGATAGTCCACAGTGAGTGGAAAGAAATCCTGTCCAGGTTTTATGTTTTTTGCACCAACCACGGTAACAAGTACTACTGTATCGTCCATTGTAACCATTACAGCGCCATGTGCTTGCCGTGCTATCTCACCTGTTTCCAATGTAAGTTGATGGCGCCCGTAGGTAATACTCTTCTTAATAGGTTTCAATTAACAATCCTTTTTCCTTTTTGATGAATTTTTCCGAATTATGAATTGCCATCAAACCACAGTGTCGGTTGTGTAACAATTTGAATGGAAAATAATCTTCTTGATTTACTGCCAGCAAAAATTTTCGCGGTGTGTTTATTTGCGTAAACCAAGGCGTTCGATCAGAGTCTGATAAGCTGCATTATTACGATCTTTTAAATAATCAAGCAACTTGCGACGACGGCTTACCATGCGTAACAAACCACGTCGGGAATGATGATCCTTGACGTGTGTTTTGAAGTGTCCAATTAAGTCATTGATCCTTGTCGTCAAGAGTGCAACCTGAACTTCTGGAGAGCCAGTATCTCCGTCGGCTCTTTGATAATCGCGCACTACCTGTGCTTTTTGGTCGATTGTGACTGTCATAAATTTCTCCGATTAAAATACCCAGTGTAAAGAGCCGGAATTTTACTCTTTAATATTACTCTTGTCCAAACCAGATAAAGGTGTATGGGTATTGAATGCTAATGTGCAATGCGCGATAGAAAATGGCAATCGAATAGATAGCGGGTTTTGTAAAATTTTGTAATTGAAGATACTGTATTTTTAATCAATTTTGTTTAAGAAACTACGGGAGGAGTGGAGTATTACAATGGTGCTCTGTTAATAGTTATTGCCAGATTTGTGATATTTTTATGGTATACCCGCGCTTTGCTGAAGTTTCTATAATTCCTCTTGCACCCTCTCTTTGGGTGTTAAAAACAGGCTCGAAATGTTCGTTTTTTAGGCATAAGCTGTGTTATTTCGATTGTTTCTGTCTCGTATCGACTGCCTCGAATATGTTTTCTCAAAGGCCTGCTAATAATTATCGTATTCTAAGCGACCTTCCCGTCGGACTAGTTCGTCGATAGTGAGTCCTACCGCCGATACACCATTGAATACTGTGCCCACTCTTTTCTTGTTAAAGTGCTCCATCATAGTGGTATAGGCTCTGGGCGGTAATGGGAAGAATCCGGCTTCTTTTACTAGGAGAATAGCGTTCTTCATATAAAATTCAACAAGCTCTTTGATTTCAGGTTTCTCTGTTGCTTTAGCATTGACATAGATAAAGATAGGGCGGGACAGTGGCTGATAATTTCCATTCTCTACGGTTTCGACAGACGGAAGAACGCTACCTTTTCCATTGTTTATTGCAACTGCTGTTACTTTGGTTTGATCCTCGATGTAATAGGCAAAGCCAAAAAACCCCACCCCATTTTTGTTACTCGCTACGCCTTCTACTAAAACATTGTCATTCTCAGATTCAGTGAAATCATTTCGGCTTAACTTAATCTTGCCAACAATGGCTTCGGTAAAGTAATCGAAGGTGCCGGAATCAGTGTCTGCACCGTAGAGCTTGAAGGATTCATCGGGCCATGCCGGATTTATCTGATTCCATTTGGAAATTTTGCCTTGCGCAGCGGGCTCCCACATTTTCTTCAATTCTGCGACAGTCATGGTTGTACTCCAAGTGTTCTCTGGGTGCACCGCCACGGTTAATGCATCAAATGCTACGGGAATTTCAACAAAGTGCACACGGGAATTTTTGCAGTCTTTTATTTCATTTTTAAGAATCGGGCGGGAGGCGTTTACGATATCAATTTCACCGCGGCAGAATTTCTTGAAGCCACCACCGCTACCTGAGATATTAACAGTTACCTTGATGGTATTTTTTTTGCGATCTGAAACTTGTCGGCGACTGCTTTGGTGATGGGGTAAACAGTGCTGGAGCCATCAATCTTAATGGCTATGTCACCGTTAAATAGTGGTCTATACTGTTTTCATATGAATCAATGAGATAGGACTTTG
>NZ_JAIEME010000067.1 GCF_019752415.1 Nitrosomonas sp. | reverse complement strand
GTTGCAAGGTTTGCAGCAGATCGGCAGGCGCAGCCGCTTCGGCCCGGATCCATTGGCGCAAATGCGCCGGATCTTCGCCGCGCAACAATCCGGCCAGCAGACGATGCGGCAGAGGATCGTCCAGGGTATGAAATTTCAAGGCGTTGGTGCCTTGCAAAAACAACGAACATTGCCCGATGTGTTCGGGCGACGCGCCCGGCAGCAGCACCGGAATGATGCAATGTTGACGTTGCTGGATTTGCCGCCGCAGTGCGGCGTCGGCCTCGGCTTGTTGATACGGGCCGATGCCGTTTGTGCCAAAAAAAATCAGGATCGTGCGGCTACCGCTGAGCTCATTTTCCAGATTCCGCATCCATTGATCACCCGGCAAAATATCCCATTTGTCCAGGAAACATTTCACCCCTTGTTTTTCCAGCGTAGCAGCGATGATCTCTACCGACGGCTTGTCGGCGCCGTTATGCGATAAAAAAGCATCATTTGAATAATTGGTCATTGTTCACCCATGAATCCATGCGCAAAGAGGCGAGTCCCCCGGCAGCAGTGCGATGATAAATCGTCCGGACATCGGGCGGGAAATTTTTTAAGAAGGTAGGGTGGATCAGCGAAGCGCCATCCACCTAGCCCAGAGGTTGCGGAACTCGATCAGAATGGCACTTTTCCGCGAAGCCTGGTTGCATGCGATGTTTCCGGTACTGAAACGCCGACACTTCAGAACGAGGCTTATGTGTCTGGCTCTATGATTTACGCTTCAAATTCTTAGAACTACCGCCTTCGTTCCGCTACGGTGTGTGTCGCCAGAATTATCACTCCGACAGGCAAATGTTCCGGCAGCGGGGATTGCTCTCTGTTGATTAACAACGCAGCTACAAAACATACATTTCACGATAAAATGTGCTGGAAACAAAGATCCCATTCAGTTTATGATGTAATTGTCATCACACAAGGAGAATGACCATGGCAAAAGGACAACAACGCAAAAACAAAGAAGCGAAGAAACCTAAGAAAGAAACGCCCAAGTAATCAAAAAACTAAGGCCGTGAATCAAGAATGAAGCAGCAAAATTTTCTTGATTCACGGCCTGATTGTTGCAACAAGTCATTTATCCGGTGCAATGCGCTTCGCTTATTGACACCTTACAGAATGTGTCACTTCAATAACGGGTGATCCTTCGGCAATTGTTTGGCATACCACATCGCCAGTTTATGCCGCATGGATTTTTCAGCGACTTGGTCTTCCGGCAAGGGCTGCATGACTTTATCGTGCACCAGTAGTCGATAGATGTAGAGCAGTTTCTCACTTGCCGAATCGGTTGCTTCAAACTCGACCACGCCCCGCCCTTCCGCATACTTCACACCGGCAAGCATGGCTTCTTTGAATAAGGCGGCCTCATTTTTCAGTTTTTTCATGGCAATTCTCGTTAAGTGTGCAATCCGCATGATACCCCGGCATGGAGATACAACCCTCTTATTTGCTAGTTTTTGCTATAAAGCAGCATACCGGCTGATTTCCTGGGCAAACCGGCGAAAGTCTTGTAAAGAATTTTGGCAGATCGCATAAACAATTTCCCAATTAATTGCTTCATAGTTATGCACGGCGATATTTCTAAAACCGATCGATTTTTTAAATGTTCGCAAGTGTCGGATGTGATGATGTCCAGTTCATTGAGTGTCGTAAAAACTTCGCCCATGGTTTGCGGAGAGGGTTTATTGGCCGTACTGAGAATATGGCTGCCGATATCGACACAGAGTTGGATAGCCCTAGTGAGGTTAATAACCAATATGTCTTGTAAATCCAGATTCTGAATCAGAAGATTGATATTATCCGGTTTTTTATCCTCAATGCGTTGAATGCAGCGCCGCAGCGATTCAATTTTTTCTGCAAGAATCAATTGATCCATCGATTACGCCTTTCGGTCAGTATTCTCTGGTGCAGCGGAAGAAAATCGGCGACATTCAGTAAATGCCGGGTTAACAGCTCGGCATACGCAGCATCACCGCCAATCAGCCGGATCCCCTTAAATACCTGGCCCGTAATCGGTTCCGGCACGTGGTACAAATCGACAATGTCGACCGGGCGGCCAAATTCAGCGCCGATGGTTTGTATCAGTTGCAGTTTAAAGTCTGCGGTAAGTGGTGCTTGTGCCAATATGCCCAGGTCGATGTCACTGTCCGAGTGCACATTGCCTGTCGCCTGTGAACCAAACAAAATTGCCAGCTTGATTTCCGGGTATTGCGACAGTAATGCGATTAATCGGCTATGCACCCGCAACTTTCCCCCACGAATCGCGCAAGGTCACGGCGCGGTTGAATACTGGTTTACCGGGTTTCATATCGATGCGGTCGGCAATGAAATAGCCGTTGCGTTCAAACTGATAACTTTGTTCGGGCTGTGCGTCACGAAGCGATTGCTCCACATACGCGGTGATGATTGCCTTCGAGTCGGGATTGAGCGATGTTTTGTAATCCTTGTCGCCGCTGTCCGGGTAAGGGTCGGAAAACAAGCGGTCGTACAAGCGTATTTCCGCCGCTTGCGCGTGTTTGGCGGAAAGCCAGTGGATATTGCCTTTGACTTTGCGGCTTTCCGATCCGGGAGTTCCACTTTTGGTATCCGGGTCGTAGGTGCAATGGATTGCCTCGATTTCACCCTGCGCATTTTTATCCACTTGCACGCATTTGACGATAAACGCATAGCGTAACCGCACTTCTGCACCGGGAGACAGCCGGAAATAACCTTTGGTCGGCACTTCCATGAAGTCATCGCGTTCGATATACAGTGTTTTGGAGAAAGGAATCGTGCGTTTTTCCCATTCCGGTTTTTGCGGATGATTGGGCGCAAAGCAATCTTCTTGCTGATCTTCAGGATAGTTGTCGATGATCAGTTTCAGTGGTTTCAGAATGGCAATACGGCGCGGCGCGCTTTCATTCAGATCTTCACGCAAGCAGTCTTCCAGTATGCTTATATCAATCCAAGAATCCGCCTTGCTGATACCGATGCGATCGGCAAACAACCGGATGGCGCGCGGCGTGAAACCACGGCGGCGAACACCGGCAAGCGTGCTCAACCGGGGATCATCCCAGCCATCCACCAGTTTGCTGTCCACCAGTTCAATTAATTTGCGTTTGCTCATGACGGTGTAAGTCAGATTAAGGCGTGCAAATTCGATTTGCTGCGGATGGCACGGCACTTTGTCTACCAGTTGATCCAATACCCAGTCGTACAATGGCCGGTGATCTTCAAATTCCAATGTGCACAAAGAGTGCGTAATCGTTTCCAGTGCATCGGAAATACAGTGCGTATAGTCGTACATCGGATAAATGCACCATTGGTTGCCAGTGCGCTGATGATGTACATGACGGATACGGTAAATCACCGGATCGCGCATGTTGATATTGGGCGAAGCCATGTCGATCTTGGCTCTCAACACATACTTTCCATCCGGGAATTCGCCAGCTTTCATGCGCTGGAACAAATCCAGATTTTCTGCAATGGGGCGATCCCGATACGGGCTATTTTTTCCGGGACTGGTCAGCGTGCCGCGCATCTCGCGAATTTCCTCCGCCGTGAGACCCTCGACATAAGCTTTTCCCTGATTGATCAGATATTCGGCAAATTCGTATAATTGAACAAAATAATCCGAGGAATAATAAAGATGTTTGCTCCAATCAAAACCAAGCCAGGAGACACTGTCACAAATCGAGTCGACATACTCTTGCGCTTCCTTCTCCGGATTGGTGTCGTCAAAACGTAAATGACACACCCCGCCATAATCATGCGCAATGCCAAAATTAAGACAGATACTCTTAGCGTGACCAATATGCAAGTAGCCATTGGGTTCGGGCGGGAATCGTGTTTCCACGCGCCCACTCCATTTACCGGTACGGTTATCTTCATCAATAATATTACGAATAAAATTGGAAGATACTGACTCAATAGGCAAATTAGTTTCGGATTTCTCTTTCAAAGCTTGTCTCTCGGCATGTAATTGATACGTTACTGTAAAATACCACACATGGTGTTTAATTTTCAGAAGTTCTCTCGAACTGATTGCTCTGTTAGCATCAGAGCGTCTTCCGACAGATTATAGCGACGATTAACGTAAAAGCCACCACCCTTGAATAGACTACTCGCCACTTCACGCTTCAGTTTAGAGGCCATCTTTAGCCCAGCATAAAATAACTCGTTCTAAATTTGACTTTTACTCGTGTCTGACATAGAATTCCCGGCTCTTTTTGATATAAGCAGGACAGGTTTTTGTGAAAACATTTTCAGCCAAACCACACGAAGTAAGTCATGACTGGTTTGTCATCGACGCGACCGATAAAGTACTGGGTCGGCTTGCTTCGTTAATTGCCCATCGTTTACGTGGCAAACATAAACCCATCTTTACACCGCATGTTGATACTGGTGATTATATCGTCGTTGTCAATGTCGATAAATTGCGCGTAACCGGCAATAAATTGGATGATAAAATCTATTATCGCCACACCGGTTATCCAGGTGGGATATATGAAACTAACTTTAGAAAAATGCATGCACGCTTTCCAGGCCGCCCACTTGAAAAAGCGGTTAAAGGCATGCTGCCAAAAGGACCACTGGGATACGCAATGTTAAAGAAACTTAAAGTATATGCGGGTGACGGACATCCCCATGCTGCTCAACAACCTAAACCACTTGAAGTTAGAGCCTAATTTATGACCACTCAATATAATTATGGAACCGGTCGGCGCAAAAGTGCTGTCGCACGTGTTTTTATCAAGCCCGGTAAAGGTGAAATAATCATTAATAACAAACCAATTGATGATTTCTTTTCACGCAAAACCGGTCGCATGATTGTGAGACAACCACTTGAGTTAACAAATAACACCACCTCATTTGATATCATGGTAAACATTCATGGCGGTGGTGAATCAGGCCAGGCAGGTGCTGTACGTCATGGCATCACACGTGCATTGATCGATTATGATGCGACACTGAAACCTGTATTAAGCAAAGCTGGTTTGGTTACACGTGATGCACGAGAAGTTGAAAGGAAAAAAGTTGGCTTGCGTAAGGCGCGGCGACGCAAGCAATTCTCCAAACGATAATTCATTATTCTTGTTTGAATATAAAAAGCCGCCTCTTGTCAGGCGGCTTTTTTATTTTAATAACTTGGAAATAGACATACACCTTCAGAAATGGACAACAGGAGTCACAATGGTTAATGTAGGCATCGTTGGTGGAACAGGTTACACGGGCGTGGAGTTACTTCGTTTACTGACACAACACCCAAAAGTCAAAATCAAGGCAATTACTTCACGTAGTGAAGCTGGCATGAGTGTGGCTGAATTATTTACTAATCTCCGAGGACATATCGATCTCAAATTCAGCGACCCGGCTGATGCCAAACTCAACAAGTGTGATTTGGTATTCTTTGCCACTCCGAATGGTATCGCAATGCAGCAAGCCGAATCCCTGCTTAAAGCTGGCGTTAAGATCATCGACCTGGCCGCTGATTTTCGCATCAAGAATGTGACCGAATGGGAAAAATGGTACGGCATGCAACATGCCTGCCCCGACTTAGTCGCTGAGGCTGTCTACGGGCTACCGGAAATTAATCGCGAGCAAGTCAAAAATGCACGCCTGATTGCTAATCCCGGCTGTTATCCAACGGCGGTACAACTTGGCTTTTTGCCGTTGGTAGAAGCGAAAGTCATTGATATGGATTACCTCATTGCTGATGTCAAATCGGGCGTGTCCGGTGCAGGCCGGAAAGCCGAAGTGCATACGCTGCATGCTGAAGCATCCGATAATTTCAAGGCCTATGCCGTACCAGGACACCGGCATCTCCCAGAAATCAGACAGGGCCTTGCCAATGTAGCCAAGCAGCCGGTCGGCCTAACATTTGTCCCGCATCTGGTACCTATGATTCGAGGCATTCATGCAACGCTCTATGGCAAACTGACCAAACAGATTGACTTGCAGGCACTCTACGAGAAACGCTATCAGAATGAAGCTTTTGTCGATGTGTTACCCGCAGGTAAGCACCCGGAAACTCGCTCGGTCCGTGGTTCGAATATTTGCCGTATCGCCGTTCATCAGCCACAAAATAGCGACACGGTCGTGATACTATCAGTAACTGACAATCTGGTAAAAGGCGCAGCAGGACAAGCAATACAAAACATGAATATTATGTTTGGCCTGCCTGAAACACTCGGCATTAACCAGGTTCCACTCTTACCATAAGGCGCTATTATTTCTGATGAATCAGAATCTAATTACGATTACAGCAAAAGGATCTTCATCGATACCGGCAACATTGTTATGATTATGTGCAGATAATTTGAATATCCTTTTATAGAGCGCACCAGGTGTACAAGTTTTTCCAGAAAAAACCTAAAATTCTTTCTCCCCGCGTTGTCGTGCGTCCGCACCTGTCATGGCAATTTCTTCTAACTACAACTATTATTTGCTGTTCATTATTAACTCTGCTGTCCTGGGGTATGTACGAAACCGGCAGGCAATCAGTGAATGCGCAAGATGGCATGGACCAAGAGAAATTGGCGTATTCCTATGATCCGGGAACTTGCAGACAAACAAAGAAACAAAAATTATGCAACCAGATTGGTGATTTGATACAGCAATTACAAATCAGCAATACTGCCAATGAGAATCTAGCTGAACAAGTAAAATCACTTGCTAACGAGAATGCTCATTTGAAGGAGAAACAGGAATTTTTTCAGCATCTCACAGCCAACACTACAAAGAATGATCTTTCAATTTATCAATTCAGTTTAAAAGAAACACAAACCCCTGGTAAATATCGCTATGCGCTAACGCTCATCCAGGGCGGAGAAAGACCAAATGATTTCAAAGGAAGCCTAAGATTTCAGGTTAAACTGTTACAAAATGACCGGAGTAGAATCATTCCGCTTACCAACAAAAACGCTACGCAAGATTTTCCTGTCAATTTCAAGTTTTTTCATAGACTGGAAGAAAGCTTCAAGGTACCGCCTGATACCATTGTAGAAAACTTACAAGTGAAAATTTATAAAAAGGATGACAGCAAGGTCATATTAACCGAAACTGTGCAACCGGCATCGTGAAGGAGAAGAAGCATGTTCGGTAGAAAAAAGAAAAAGTCGCTGCACCCCCATATCGATACTTTGATCGGTGCAAACACGCATATCACAGGAGATATAAATTTTACAGGCGGTCTGCGAATTGATGGACATATTTCCGGTAATGTCATGGCAACCGATGATGAACACAGCACACTGGTACTTAGCACCGAAGGGAGCATAAAAGGTAAAATAAAAGTCGCCAATGTCGTAATCAATGGCACAGTAACCGGCCCAATTCAGGCACAAGAGTATCTGGAATTACAAGAGAAAGCGAAGGTATATGGTGACGTTCAGTACGGTTCTTTAGAAATCCATCTGGGTGCCTGCGTTGAAGGAAAAATGATCCACCAAAATAAACCGGACGCTGAGAATGCGCAACAGGCCGAGATAATGATAACATTATTACCATCCGCAGCAGAAAAGCAAACCGCCTCCACTAAAAATGATGCGGTACAATGAAACATGTGGTGCTATTCGGCATTTTAAAAACTTGTAAATAAGAACATCTATGTAACTCTGACTGTAGGAACAACTATGAATACTGAAACTAACACGCCTCTCCTATTTACTGAAAATGCCGCTTCTAAAGTTAAACAACTCATTGAAGAAGAGGGAAACAATAACCTAAATCTCAGAGTTTTTATCAGTGGAGGTGGCTGTTCTGGTTTTCAATATGGTTTTACTTTTGATGAACTGATCAATGAAGATGACACCATTATGGAAAAAAACGGTGTGAAACTGCTGGTTGATCCAATGAGTTTTCAGTATCTGATCGGTGCCGAAATTGACTATCAAGAAAACATACAAGGCGCTCAATTTATCATCAAGAATCCCGGTGCTGCCAGCACTTGCGGCTGTGGATCATCGTTCTCCGTATAAGTCACCTGCATTAATACGGACAATTTCAAGCAGGATAAATCGCACCCAAAATCCTATCTCCTTTCGCGCCGGTTACAGCGGGCAGATTCCCATTTTTACCCGATATCGCTTGCTGTGCCAGCCAGGCAAACGCAAAGGCTTCAACCCAATCTACTCCTACACCCAATTGATCGGTCAGCGCTACTGCCTTTCCTGGAATGGCATCGATCAAGCGATCCAGCAGTAAAGTATTATGTGATCCGCCACCACATATATAGACTTCTTCAGCCGTCGCACAGTACTCAAGTATCGATTTGGCAATTGTTAGAGCTGTTAACTGCAGCAATGTGGCTTGTACATCTTCCGGCGTTTCATTACCTATTAATTTTTCTTCCAGCCATTGAACATTGAACAAATCTCTTCCTGTGCTTTTTGGAGGCTGACGCAAGAAAAAATCATCTGACAGAAATGCTTGCAGCAAAGCAGGAATAATCCGCCCTGTGGCTGCCCATTGCCCTTTGTTATCATATGTTTTCCTAGTGTGACGCAAACACCAAGCATCCATTAGGAGGTTTCCTGGGCCACAATCGAAGCCAATGATTGGATGATAGGGATCAAGATTGGTTATATTGGCGATACCACCGATATTGACGATCACGCGATGATTCTCCGAATGCTTGAAAACTGCTTCGTGAAAAGCCGGAACCAAAGGAGCTCCCTGCCCGCCTGCAGCGATATCGCGGCTTCTGAAATCTGCGACTACTGCTATCTGAGTCAATTCAGCCAATAAGGCCGCATTGACAAGCTGAATCGTATAATTCTTTTCCACTTCAGGGCAGTGTCTAACCGTCTGACCGTGACATCCGATTGCGATAATCTGTTTGGGTGCGATACCAGCGTTTACCAATAGGCATTCAGTAGCTTGTGCATACAGATAGGACAACTGGTTACTCAGCATTGCGGCACGATTGAGTTCATCATGACCGGGTTGATGTAATGACAACAATTGCTCACGCAATTGATCATCATAAGCACAAAAAAAAGTTTGCAACAAAACTGGCGTGGGGCAGCTAAAATCAACCAGAACGGTATCGACACCATCCAGGCTTGTGCCTGACATGATGCCTATAAATAGCGAGCCGATTTCAACTATCCTTCAGTGTTCTGGAAAGGGTTTCAATACTGATTGCCATCATGCAATTGGAGGTTCTCTGCTAGAAAACCACCAATTTAAAAGTTATCCGCACGATTATTCTAGCGATGCAAGTTGGATATTACGCATAATATTTAAACGCGCGACCAACGAGTGAGTTTCCTTCTGGAAAGTATTCAAATCACGTTTCGAAATCGGCGGAGCAGTTGGCAGAACAACCTTCGTCGGATCACGCTGCACACCGTCAACACGCAATTCATAATGCAAATGCGGTCCAGTTGCCATACCGGTGGAGCCAACATAGCCAATCACATCTCCCTGATTTACCCGTTTGCCTTTCCCCATTCCACTCGCAAAGCGGGATAAATGGCCATATGCTGATTCGTACTTACCATTATGTTTAAGTAAAACCAAATTGCCGTATCCTTTCTGTGAGCCGGAGAATGAAATAATCCCATTTGCCGTTGCTCTTACAGGTGTTCCAGCGGGTGCGGCATAATCAATGCCCCTATGTGCTCGCCATTCCTTAAGGATTGGATGAAAACGTGCATTCGTAAAACCTGAGCTAATACGCGAGAAGGCGAGTGGCGAAAGCAAAAATGCCTTACGCAAGCTTTCTCCTTCAGGTGTGTAATAGCCATCGGCACCATTAGATGACTTGAAGTAGATTGCTTGATGGGATTTTCCCTTATTGATGAATTCAACTGCTAAAACACGGCCTGTTTTAGCACGCTTACCATTATCATTCGAGAATGTTTCATAAACGACTGTAAAGCGATCACCCTGACGCAAATCCCGATAAAAATCAATTTCCGATGCAAATATTTCAGTCAACTGCATAGCAATATTGTTGGGTATTCCCGCGTTATCAGTTGCGGCAAACAGGGAACGGTTAATTACCCCGGATTTCATATGAATCTGAGTATCGAGCTCAATCGATTGCTCAGTCATTTTGAATACATCACCTGTTTTTTCCATCAAAAACAATTCTTCGTTGCCAAAGAAATAACGCAGTGTCAATAACTCACCATCGGCCGTAGTCTGCGCATAAATGGTTTTACCTGGTTTCAGTTGACGCATCGCACGGCTTCCCCGTGCTGCCTGTAGAAACTCAGTCGAATCCTGATTACTGACATCCAGCCGATTTAAAATCGCTGCGATGGTATCACCACGCCGGATGTTTTCCTGGCGCCAGAAAGTGTGATTGGTTTGGGTCTCGGAGAGAACATCTGGGATAGACAGATCAAGGATTACTTCTTCTACTTGAATTTCTTCAAGTGAGCGCGTATTGGGTGCAATTCCAAACGCAGTGACTATACCGAATAGTGGTATGCTGGATAAAGCCACCAGCCAGCGAATTGTTTTTTTTGTTAGTTTTGATGAGTTTTGAGCTAGAATCCTTTGTTTACTGCTAAGTAATGAATATAGCATCTATGAAGTACCTCCAGTCGTTTGTATCATTTACAGACAGGCGCGAGTCTAACATGAAAATAGTCAATTTGTACTAGAATACGACTAAGAATGTCCTAGTAAAATATTTCCATATATTAAAATATCAATATAAATCCTTAACTTACTGTCATCGTGAATAAATCAATAAAATCCCAGCTTGAGATTATAAAACGCGGAAGCCACGAACTATTAGTTGAAACAGAACTGGAAAGTAAGCTTATTTCCGAACATGTCTTGCGCATCAAAGCTGGATTTGATCCAACTGCTCCAGATCTGCACTTAGGTCATACTGTCTTGCTCAACAAACTACGCCAGCTACAGGATATGGGACACCACATTCTGTTTCTGATTGGTGATTTCACGGGCATGATTGGTGATCCAAGCGGGAAAAACACTACCCGTCCACCGTTGACCCGCGAACAAGTCGCGGAAAACGCCAAATCCTATACCACCCAGGTTTTTAAAATATTAAAACCCGAGCATACGGAAGTGGTGTTCAATTCATCCTGGATGGACAAACTGAATGCCGCTGATCTTATTAAACTGGCTGCAACACATACGGTCGCACGTATGCTGGAACGAGACGATTTTGACAAACGCTACCGCAATAATCAGGCGATCGCCATTCATGAATTTCTCTACCCGTTAATACAAGGATATGACTCTGTAGCGCTCAAGGCTGATCTTGAATTAGGGGGTACTGATCAGAAATTCAACCTACTGATGGGGCGAGAACTGCAAAAGCATTTCGGGCAATCGCAACAATGCATACTCACAATGCCGTTGCTGGAAGGACTGGATGGCGTCAATAAAATGTCCAAGTCTTTGAATAATTATGTCGGTATCACCGAAAGCCCGAAAGAGATTTTCGGCAAGCTGATGTCCGTATCGGATCAGCTCATGTGGCGTTACCTCGAACTGTTATCTTTTGAATCTTTGCAAACCATTCAGAAATGGCGCGAAGAAGTACAGGAAGGACGCAATCCGCGGGATATTAAGGTAAAGCTCGCACAGGAAATTGTCGCGCGTTTTCATAGCCAACAGGATGCGACGGAAGCACTCGCCGATTTTGAGGCACGCTTTAAACATGGTGCAGTACCTGATGAGATACCGGAGAAAATAATTCAGGCACAAGATAATGAGATGCCTTTGGTACAAATATTAAAACTGGCGGGATTAACTACCAGTACCAGTGAAGCGCTCCGTATGATCGATCAGGGTGCCGTCAAATTAAATGGCGAAAAAATAGAAGACAAATCAACCAAAATCATGCGCGGAGAATCCGTCGTCATACAAGTAGGCAAAAGAAAGTTTGCCAAAGCCGTTATCCAGTAACTCCCTCATCCAGCTTGACGCGTTGTGTCGCAATTATTCTGTTTGGAATCAAAACTCCGGCATGCCAATAATGGAATAGCGCAAATAAATTGCAAGTAATCACATGATCAAGTATACTTCGCGGCTAAGGTTGACTGAGTCTGCTTTTTAGTCCACTCAAGTTTATCTGGTTTCATCGTTCCTGGCCTCTCTTCAATTTTTCAAGTTTCTCCGGAAAATGTGCAGCAATCTTGGTTAGCGGCGATGCTTTATTTAATGCGCTAGCAAGGCTATGCTCCATTTTATGGCGTTCTCCTGGCTCGTGCGTCCAATTCTCACTTTTTAGGAAAACGACGTGTCTTTTGAAGATCTGAACTTAAACCCATCTATTATTAAAGCAATTCAAGACGCAGGGTACACAACCCCTACGCCGATTCAGAAACAAGCCATACCTGAGTTACTGTCAGGTCACGATATCATGGCATCTGCACAAACAGGAACCGGCAAAACAGCCGCCTTCATGTTACCAGCACTGCATCTCCTGGCTACACCGGCAAAAACACCTGGCCGTGGTCCGCGCGTTTTAGTACTGACCCCGACGCGTGAACTTGCACTGCAAGTCTCCGAAGCAGCCCTAAAATACGGCAAATACCTCCCACGTACAAAAGTCGTCAGCATACTGGGTGGCATGCCTTATCCATTGCAGAACAAACTGTTATCACAACCTGTCGATATTTTAGTCGCCACACCGGGACGGCTCATTGATCACATACAACGTGGCCGGATTGATTTCAAACGATTAGAAATGCTCGTATTGGATGAAGCAGATCGCATGCTGGATATGGGTTTTATCGATGATGTTGAAACGATCGCAGCCGCCACACCGGCCACGCGACAAACCCTATTGTTTTCTGCCACTTTGGATGGCGCTATCGATAAGGTTGCAGCGAAACTTTTAAAATCTCCAAAACGAATTCAAGTAGCTTCTCAGAAAGCAAGACTCGATAATATTGAGCAACGGCTACATTATGTAGACGATATGTCGCATAAGAATCGGTTATTAAATCACGTATTACGTGACGAAGCCCTCAAACAAGCCATCGTTTTCACAGCAACCAAGCGTGACGCGGATACACTGGCCGATAACCTCTATGCGCAAGGTTATGCAGCCGCGGCGTTACATGGCGACATGAATCAACGCGAACGCACCCGCACACTCACCAAGCTTCGCAGTGGCGGATTGCGTGTTCTGGTGGCAACGGATGTGGCCGCCAGGGGTATTGATATCGCTGATATTACGCATGTAATCAATTTTGACTTACCTAAATTTGCGGAAGATTACGTGCACCGCATCGGCCGTACTGGCCGCGCAGGCGCTGCGGGTGTCGCAGTCTCCTTCGCATCCAACAGAGATAGTGCGCATCTGACAAAAATTGAACGCTATACCGGGCAACGCATTGCATCGCATATTATTCCCGGTCTGGAACCCCGTATCAAACAACGCCCTCAGAGCAGTGGTTTCAATAGCGCACCGAGCGTGGCCCAGAAACGTAAACGCACACCATTAGCACAAAATGGCCGTCAAAACTTTAGTGCGCCGCACGAATTCAAAGGCAATAGTAATAACGATAACGGAAACAATCGCCGTGGCCGCCCATTTGATCAGGAAAATCGTGGCAATTCTTTCCGCACCAATAGCAACCCCAAAGCCGGTTACCAATCCGCTCGTCCTAAGTAACACGCCGTAAAACCGCTTTGTTCCGAATACCTCGGAGCAAAGCGTTTCATTAACATCACACCAATAAATTTCGCACTGATCTTGTTAACAAACTACTAATGGATCATTTCGAAAATATCATCTCTACTTTGCTTGAAGCTGAGGGTTATTGGGTGCGCAGATCGTTCAAGATCAATGTGACGAAAGAAGAGAAACGTCTAATTGGTAAACATTCTATTCCCAGACCAGAGATTGATCTTCTTGCATTCAAATTTTCCGCTAATGAAGTGCTTGCCCTCGAGGCAAAATCTTTTCTTGATTCGTTCGGAGTTAGTTTCGAACAACTTCAGGAAAAACACGAAGTACCAAAGGGAAGATACAAGTTATTTACGTCCGGGAATTATCGTTCAATTGTGCTCTCCAGATTGCTTTCAGATCTCGTTGCTTGCGGTATGGCAGATGCAGATACAAAGATCACTCTTGGTCTCGCTGCTAGCAAGATTTACCAAAATCGGAGTGACTCAATGCGAGAGTTCATGTCAGACCAGAATTGGTTTTTTTGGTCACCCGAGGATATCTATCGAAAAGTTGAAGCTCTTGCGAAGCGCGGGTATGAGAGCGATCCAGCCATCATCACTGCTAAGATTCTGATGCGGCAAAACATAGTCAGTGGGCAACTAGAAACAAAAT
>NZ_JAIEME010000086.1 GCF_019752415.1 Nitrosomonas sp. | reverse complement strand
GTTGAGCGGTTTATGTTTCGAATGGCAGGAAAACGAATGCTGGGTGAGCGAAGGCCCGGGCAAGCGCTGTCTCAACATTCCCGATTTCAGCGGCAGCTTCAATGCGGACAGCATCGAATACCTGCTGAGCTGGAAAAGCCGCTTGACCGAACTGATTGGCCGCGAGCAGGAACTCAAAGCCTTGCACGACTGGGCGGATTCACCGAATCCGATTAGCAGCCGCATGATCACTGGCGAAGGCGGCACCGGGAAAACCAGGCTGGCGTTCGAATTCGCCCGGCAATTGCGCGAACAAAAAGGCTGGCAGGCGGGTGAGGCGCAAGGGCTGAGTGGTTGCTGGTATACCGCCGGTGCGGGAACATTATTGGTCATCGATTACCCGGAACAACGCCCGGAAAAAGTCAGCGCATTATTGGATGCGCTTGCCCGGCAACCGTTGTCATGCAAGTTGCGCGTGTTATTGCTGGGGCGTAACGGGGATTTTCTGAAGCAATTGACGCAGACCGCGCAAACCATCATGGCGCCCGGTTTTGAGTTAACCGGATTGACGGCCGGTGACTCCAACGCTTGGGAATTATTTCAAGCCGCCTGGCAGCAACTGCATCGGCGCCAGCAGCTTGCCGTGCCGCCTTTGCCGCTGACGGAATCCAGCTTTCAGCAATGGCAGCAACGCAATACAGCGCACCAGCGTCCGCTGTTTGTGCTGGCGTTGGCGATACACCGCATGTTGCAATCCGATGCCCGCGACTTAAGCGCACCGGCGATCTTGCGCGCGTTGGTGCAGCAATACGAAATCAACCGCTTGGTCAAAGAAGCCAAACAACTGTCACTCGATCCCTATAGCCTGGTGATGCTGCGCGCGCTGGCCGGAATATCCGGAAAATTGGACAGCGAAGCATTGCGCCAGCTAATCCAGGGCAGTGAAACGCTGCCGCTCGATATTCGTTTGCCGGTGCTGAATCAGCTCAAGCAAACCAGCTTATGGTCTCAAGACGGAGTTGCTGCGCTTCAGCCCGATCTGCTTGCCGCCGACCTGCTGCACTATGCATTGACCGAAGTCACCGGCGATCAAGCCGGGGCATGGCAATACTGCGCACTGGCCGCGGCTGCGGATAGCCGTGAAGCCAGTTCCATTCTGGGGCGGCTGATTCACGACGCGCAATTTATCCTGAAACGGCAGTGGCCACTGCAAAGATTGATCGATTGGATCAGTCAGGATTCCGAGCGCAGTGCAACAATCAATGCCGCCTTAAGCCGATCTAATCTGGAGCGCACACTGCTACCGCTGGCCATCGCAACCGATCAAAGCGCGGTGCGGAACTACGAGCAATTGGCAGCAGACAACTTCGCCGCGTATGGTCCGGCTCTGGCGTTGAGTCTCAATAACCTGTCGGTTAATCTGGGTGAAAGCGGGAAGCGTACGGAAGGGCTGGCGGCGATCGAACGCGCGGTGGCGATCTATGAGCAGCTGGCGCAGGACAACTTTGCCGCGTACGGCCCGGCTCTGGCGATGAGCCTGAATAACCTGTCGCTTCGTCTGAGTGATGCCGGGCGGCGCGCGGAAGGATTGGTTGCGATCGAGCGCGCGGTGGCGATCCGTGAGCAATTGGCAGCAGACAATTTTGCCGCGTACGGCTCGGATCTGGCGCTGAGCCTCAATAACCTGTCGGTTGATCTGGCTGGAAGCGGGCTGCTCGCGGAGGGATTGGCTGCCATCGAGCGCGCCGTGTCAATCTATGAGCAGCTGGCGCAAGGCAACTTTGCCGCGTACGGCCCGGATCTAGCGAGTAGTCTGAATAACCTGTCGAATCGTTTGGCGCAGAGCGGGCGGTGCGAGGATGGATTGGCTGAGATCGAGCGTGCGGTGACAATCTTTGAGAAGCTGGCGGAAGACAACTTTGCTGCGTACGGTCCGGATCTGGCGACTTGCCTAAATAACCTGTCGGTTCGCCTGGATAATAGCGGGCAGCGCACGAAAGGATTGACTGCGATCGAACGCGCGGTGGCAATCCGTGAGCAGTTGGCGCAAGACAACTTTGCCGTGTACGGCCCGGATCTGGCGGATAGCCTGCATAACCTGTTGTTTCAGCTGGCAGGTAGGACGGGTAGCGCAGAACCGACAGCCGAAGAAGTCAAACGATTAAGGGATATATGGGTTCGGTTGCAACATATCAAGCGGCGCATACGCGATGAGCACAGTTAGGTTCCTGCGCAGTTTTCTTGCCTGCCTGAATCCGCGCCGGAACCGGGTGATAACAATTGATGGTTTTTGTCAGGAACTGAATCGCAGGGAAACCGGGATTAGCGTTTGGTTACTGCGCCATCGCCTAATCGCATCGTCAATGCAATCCTTTTGCGCTTCTCATCGACCTCCAACACTTTGACGGTAACCACTTGCCCCACCTTGACTACCGTATGCGGATCTTTGACAAACTTATCCGCCAACGCGGAGATATGCACGAGTCCATCCTGGTGCACGCCGATGTCGACAAACGCACCGAACGCGGCGACGTTGGTAACCACGCCTTCGAGCACCATGCCGGGGTGCAGGTCCTTCATCGTTTCGATGCCTTCCTTGAACGTGGCGGTTTTAAACGTGGAGCGCGGGTCGCGGCCGGGTTTTTCGAGTTCGTGCAGGATGTCTTGGACGGTCAGCAGGCCGAATTGCGCGTTCGCGTATTTTTCCGGGCGGATGGATTTCAGAACGGGTTGATTGCCGATCAATCCCCTGACATCCAGGCTGACGTCACGGAGGATTTGCTCGACCAGCGGGTATGATTCCGGATGCACGGCGGAAGCATCCAGCGGGTTCGTGCCGTTGGCGATGCGCAAGAATCCGGCGGCTTGCTCGAAGGTTTTTTCACCCAGGCTGGGGACTTTCAGCAAATCGGTACGCTTAACGAACCTGCCTTTGGTGTTGCGCAGCGTGACAATATTGTGCGCGATTTTGCTGCTGAGACCGGCGACATAGCGCAGCAAAGCCGGAGAAGCGGTATTCACATCGACGCCGATGGCGTTGACGCTGTCTTCCACGACGGAATCGAGTGAGCGTGCCAATTTGTTTTGGTCGACGTCATGCTGATACTGGCCGACGCCAATCGATTTCGGGTCAATCTTGACCAGCTCAGCCAGCGGATCTTGCAACCGGCGCGCAATCGAGACGGCGCCGCGTAGCGATACATCCAAATCGGGCAATTCTTCGGAAGCGAGTTCGGAAGCGGAATACACCGAGGCACCGGCTTCGGATACCATGATTGAAGTGAGTTTGAGTTGCGGGTATTTTTTGATCAAATCCTTCGCCAGATGATCGGTTTCGCGCGATGCGGTACCGTTACCAATCGCAATCAGCGTTGCTTGATGCTGCTCAGCCAGTTGCTTTAACGTCTGCAGCGCAGAATCCCAGTCGTTTTTCGGCGGGTGCGGATAAATGGTGGTGGTGGCCAATACTTTTCCGGTGGCATCCACGACCGCGACTTTCACGCCGGTGCGTAGCCCCGGATCGAGCCCGATGGTGACGCGCGGACCGGCGGGCGGGGCGAGCAGCAGGGCTTTGAGGTTTTGTGCGAAAACCTGAATCGCCTCGGTTTCAGCGCGTTCTTGCAGGCTACTCATGAATTCGGTTTCCAGATGCGCAAAGATTTTCGTGCGCCAGCTCGCGCGAACCGTATCGATCAACCAGGCATCGGCCGGGCGTTTTTGATCGTGGATGCTGAATTGCCGGGCGATCAACAGTTCGCACGGGTTGAGCGCGGTCGTGCGCGTTTTTTCTTCGATTTCGGAATCCAGATGCAGTTTTAACTTCAAAACCGCTTCGCGCTCACCGCGCAGCAACGCCAATGCGCGATGCGACGGGATTTTGCTGATCGCCTCATGATAATCATGGTAATCGGTGAATTTGGTGTCGCTGTCTTTTTTGTCCTTGGCGGCTTTGGCGGTCAGGATGCCATGCGTGCGCAAGTATTCACGCAGCGTCTGGAGTAACGGCGCCTGTTCGGCGAAACGTTCCAGCAGGATATGCTGCGCGCCTTCCAACGCGGCAGCAGCATCCGCAACGCCGGGATTGTCGCCTTCCTCGGTAGTGAAAGGCGCTTTAAGATATTTGGCTGCTTCGGTTTCCGGATTGAGCCTCGGGTTATTTAACAATGAATCCGCCAACGCCTGCAAACCGGCTTCATGGGCCATTTGCGCCTTGGTGCGGCGTTTCTTGCGATACGGCAGATACAAATCTTCCAGATGAGCTTTGTCTTCGGTGTGCGTGATGGCATCGAGCAGTTCCGGGGTCATTTTGTTTTGCTTTTCGATCGCCGAAATGATCGCAAGCCGCCTTTTTTCCAGTTCACGCAAACTGTGCAAGCGCTCTTCCAGCAAGCGCAGTTGCACGTCATCCAGTCCACCGGTGGCTTCTTTGCGATAGCGTGCGATAAAAGGCACGGTGGCGCCTTCGTCCAATAACTGAACGGTGGATAGGATTTGGGTCAGTTTTACGGCGAGTTCTTTGGCGAGGCGTTGTTCGATCGATGGCAGCATGGATGGGTATATTTATGGGTAATTAGAATGAAAGTAGGCGATTGCGTTACTAGTCAGCGCAACCGGATTGTAACCATTACTCGGGCACGTTGGTTGGGTGTAGAACAATTTCCAGACCGGAACCGCATTTCCAGCACAACTGAAAATTAGCCGGATTTTCCTCGTTGCAGGACGGGCAGTGCACGTTGCCAACCGCCACCGGAGCTTTCTCGTAGGCTTCAATCACAAGTTTGCCACGCTCATAATCTGCGTCACGAATGACCCAAACTTCCGGGTAGGCATGCGTGAAGGGTATTTCCCCCATGCCGCTTTGCGCGTGTTGGTTAAATAATTGCGCCGGAATATAGGCGTGTTCGAGCAGATCAAGTACTATCTGTGCTTCCATCAAATTGTTGGCAGAGTAAACTTTTTTCATGCAATGAGAATTGCTAAATACAATCGATTAATTGAGTAAAATTATGTGGTTTAGAAACTTACAAGCATATCGTATCGCCAGCGGAAATATAACACTGAATAGTCTCGAGGAGGCACTTTCACAGCGTGCCATGCAACCCTGCATGCAAATGGAAATGCAAAGCCGTGGTTGGGTTGTGCCGCGCGAGGAAAAAGAGAGTTTTGTGCATGCGTATGGCCAGCAGTGGTTGGTCGCTATGGGGGTTGAAAAGAAATTATTGCCGGCCGGGGTGATTAATCAACATGCGAAATCCCGGCTTGCGCAAATTGAACAAATGCAAGGCTACAAACCAGGCAAGAAACAGGTTAGAGACATTAAGGAAGCAACGATTATCGAGTTGTTGCCGCGTGCCTTTACACAACGCCATAAGACGTATGCCTGGATTGACGGCATCAATAACCGGCTGGTTATCGATACGGCGAGTCCCAACAAAGCCGATGAATTGGTTGAGGTACTGCTGAAATCAGTGAATGATTTGGCTTTGGAGCCTTTGGATACACAAATTTCGCCTGCTGCTGCCATGACGCGGTGGTTGTCCGGCGATGACCTGCCGTCGATTTTTACGATTGATCGCGATTGTGAACTGCAAGGCATGAGTGATGAGAAAGCAACGGTCAAATATACCCGCCATGTTTTGGAAGCCGAAGAAACAACGCGGCATATCCGGGCAGGAAAACGGGTGATCAAACTGGCGATGACCTGGAACAGCAAAGTTTCATTTGTTTTGCAGGATAATCTTCAGCTTCGGCGGATTACACCTCTGGATATCCTGAAAGAATCCACCGAATCGGATGAAGAATTATTTGCCAGTGATTTTGCCATTATGACGGGTGAATTGAGCCAGCTCATCACCGACGTCATCGATGCGTTGGGCGGCGAAGACCGCGGTTAAACCCGATGGTCTAGTGTTTGCCGGTTTTGGATTGATCCTTGATTCCCGATAACACGCCGTTCGCAGATTTACTCACAAAATCAGCGGTCTTTTGTGCCAGGCTGACGCCGACTTCCATTTGAGAATGTCCAACCGAAGCGACTTGTTGCGCAAGAGTGGCCAATGTTTCTTTCAACTGCGAACCCACATTAGTTCCAGTATTTTTGGCATGGTGGCTTATATCGAGCAGGACATCGGCAATCAGCCCTTGTGCGGCTGTGGCGGTGTGATGCAGAGTTTCCAGGAACAGGCTTTCCAAACTTTCCAGATCAGAACGGGTGCGCGCCAATTCTGTATCAGAGAATTTTTTTGCTTGCCCTGCCGCTTCTTCAATGGCGAGATTGGAGGCTTCGGCAAATCTTGCCAGCGCTGAATCCAATCCGGCGACGGCTTCAGTGATTTGTGATTTTGCAGCATGCGCCTGACTGGTTGCCTGCAGTAACTGTTGCGATGCACCATCGTGTGCGCCTTGCATGACGGCGGTGATAATCCGCTGTAAGGAGTCCAGGTCAATACGTTGCGCATTGATTGCCTTCAGCGTTAAACGGTGTACGGTATCTTGAATATGTGAACCATTGGCTACCGCCTCACGAACTTCCGCTTCTAACGCGTCCATATCGCTGCTGTTAGACTTGCCGGTATTTTCATTGTGCATGATGATGAACCCTATAAAATATTAAAAGATACTTCGTTCTTCATTCTCCTCCGGTTTTCCCGAGTTGGTCAAGGCCATTCATATAAGGACGTAAAACTTCCGGAATGGAGACACTGCCATCGGCATTCTGATAATTTTCCAGCACCGCCACCAGCGTGCGGCCCACAGCCAGCCCGGAACCGTTTAATGTATGCAGCAGTGCAGGTTTTCCATTTTCATTACGGAAGCGTGCTTGCATACGCCGTGCCTGGAATGCTTCACAGTTGCTGCATGAGGAAATTTCCCGGTAAGTATTTTGTGCCGGCAGCCAGACTTCGATATCGTAGGTTTTTGCCGCCGAAAAGCCCATGTCACCCGTGCACAGTGCCATGACGCGATAAGGGAGCGCCAATTTCTGTAGAATCTTTTCCGCATGACCGACCAATTGCTCCAGAGCTTCATAGGATTGATCGGGGTGAACAATGTGCACCAGTTCAACCTTGTCAAATTGATGCTGGCGGATCAGGCCGCGCGTATCCCTTCCATAACTGCCCGCCTCGGAACGAAAACACGGTGTATGTGCAACATATTTTAGCGGCAAGGATTGTAGCGGTACGATTTCATCACGCACCATATTGGTAATAGGTACTTCCGCAGTTGGGATGAGATGAAATGCGGGCGAGTTGTTCGAGGTACTATTTTCTGCGCCGCCTGCATTGACGGCAAAAAGGTCTTCTTCAAATTTAGGCAATTGTCCTGTGCCGCGTAAACTTTCCCGATTAACCAAATAGGGTACATACGCTTCCATGTAGCCGTGTTCCTGCGTATGGGTATCCAGCATGAATTGAGCGAGTGCGCGGTGTAAACGGGCAAGTCCGCCTTTCATCAGGCTGAATCGTGTGCCACTGAGTTTCGCAGCCGTTTCAAAATCCAATAGTCCTAGCCCTTCACCGATGCTGACATGATCTTTGATGGCAAAATCAAATTGCCGCGGCTCGCCCCAGCGGCGAATCTGCTGATTGTGTTCTTCATTTTTTCCTTCCGGCACGCTGTCGTGAGGCAGGTTAGGGACTTCGAGCAATATTTTCTGCAAGCTGTTCTGAATTTGCTCCAATTGTGTCTCGGCTTGCTTCAATGCGTCGCCCAGATGCGCCACTTCGGCCATTATGGCCGAGACATCTTCCCCTTTACTCTTGGCATTACCGATTTTTTTCGATGCCGCATTGCGCTGTGCTTGCAGCTCCTGAGTTTGGGTCTGAATGGTTTTGCGCTCTGCCTCTAAAGCATTAAACGCTTCGATAGGAAAGGCATAACCCCTTTTGGCAAGCTGCCGGGTGACAGCATCCAGATCAGTCCGTAGTTGTTGAATCTCTAACATGAAAAAACTCCAAAATAGCCGGTGTAGAATGAAATGATTTTTATATTTTATGCTTGGCTTGTCTATCCAGATTGCGCAAATAAGTCAGTTTTTCCTGTATTTTTTGCTCTAATCCGTAAGCTGTTGGTTGATAGAAACTGACCTCCGGCATTTCATCCGGGAAGTAATTTTCTCCAGCCGCATATGCTTCCGGGCAATCATGCGCATAGCGGTACATGTTTCCATGACCGATTTCTTTCATCAATTGGGTTGGTGCGTTGCGCAGATGACTAGGTACAAGGCGAGATTTGTCATGGGCAATAAAAGCACGTGCTTTATTGTAGGCTAAATAGGCCGCGTTACTTTTAGGTGCGCAAGCAAGATACAAGGCTGCTTGCGCCAATGCCAATTCGCCTTCCGGGCTGCCCAGCCGTTCATAAGTCTCGCAAGCATCTAGCGTCAGGCGCAAGGCGCGGGGATCTGCCAGGCCAATGTCTTCGGTTGCCATGCGAACCAAACGCCGCCCGATATACAAGGCGTCGGTTCCGCCATCGAGCATGCGGCACAACCAATAGAGTGCCGCGTCGGGGGAAGATCCGCGGATGGATTTGTGTAAGGCGGATATCTGATCGTAAAACGCGTCACCACCATTGTCAAAATTGCGGGCATTGCGCGACAATGCATTGAGTACAATGTCTTTGCTGATTTCTGAAATGGTTTCAGTTTCAGCGACTGTGCTGATTTGCTCGAGCAGATTCAGTAAGCGTCGCGCATCGCCATCGGCAAATTCAATCAAGAGAAGTCGTGCTTCATCTGAGAACTGCAGATTACTGAGTGCCAGTTTCTGTGCTCGATCAAATAGCTGAGACAGTTCTTGTTCGGATAAGGCGTTGAGAACGTAAACCTGAGCGCGCGACAATAATGCGTTATTCACTTCAAACGAGGGATTCTCGGTTGTGGCACCGATAAAAGTGATCAGGCCTTGTTCGACGTACGGCAAGAATGCATCTTGTTGTGATTTGTTAAAACGATGTACTTCGTCGACGAAAAGAATGGTATGCCGCCCGCTTTGTTGTAATACTAATTGGGCTTGTTCAATCGCATTGCGAATATCTTTTATGCCGGAGAGTACAGCAGACAAGGCCATGAATTCGCTGTTGAACTCGGTTGACATGATACGTGCCAGCGTGGTTTTTCCTGTTCCCGGCGGACCCCATAAAATCATCGAATGCAGTTTTCCCGATTCAAAAGCCAAGCGCAACGGCTTCCCGGTACCGAGCAAGTGGCTTTGCCCGATGACATCGTTTAGATGCTTGGGGCGTAACTGTTCGGCGAGGGGTGCTTTGGGTTTGTTGGGTGAAAACAGATCGGTATCACTCGCTGATGACATCTGCATTGTCAGGAGGTATGAATTTAAATAAATCAGCCGGTAAATTGGGATTCTTGTCCAGGTCTGAGAATTCCAGTAATGTGGTTTGGCCAAAACTATCGCGTAACGCCATAATCTTGAGCGCACCTTCCGGTGAAAACCCCATTTGGATAAACTCAAAAGCGCTTTCTTTGCTTTTTGGAATGGCTTCAAGCCATTCAATCTGATTTTGCACGCCGAGTTCAATCAGCTCAAAATTATCTTCGATGGCGCTGCTACCGGCAAGGAGCGCAGCCGGACTACTACCGATCGCAATATTGAATTGTCGTATGGTGACCTGATTGAGGTCGCGATCGTAAAACCAAACCTGAGTGCCGTCGCCCACGATGAGTTGCTCATACGGTTTATCATACGTCCAGCGGAATTTCTCCGGGCGTTCAAATTGCATGGTACCGTTTGATCCCTGTAGCGTGCGTGCGTTTTTGTCATACAGCGTTTGTGAAAAATTTGCACGTACCGTACGGGTTTCCTTGATGAAGGTTTTTAGGCTGTCGATGGCGGCTGCTTCAACGTATGGCGATATCAGGGCGCCGAATAACAAGAAAAAAATAGCACAGCTTGAACGAACCATAATGTTCCTGTCGTGAGGTTGTCGGGGGGTACTAAGCATGGTTGCCGAGAATTGGATTACTCGCCGCGTGCGGGAGTCAATACTTCCCGGTTGCCGTTGCTTTGCATGGATGAAACCAAACCGGTTCGCTCCATTTCTTCGATGAGCCGTGCTGCGCGATTATAGCCGATACGCAAATTTCTTTGCACCAAAGAGATTGAAGCACGGCGGGTTTTGACGACAATAGCCACGGCCTCGTCGTAGAGCGGATCTGCTTCACCTTCTGCCGGCTTTTTGATATCAAGCGAATTACCGGCATCGCTTTCTTCGTCATCAATCTTTAAGATATCTTCGATGTAGTTCGGTTCGCCATGTTCTTTCAGATACTCAACCACCCTGTGTACTTCGTGATCGGCAACAAAAGCGCCGTGAATGCGTTGCGGGTAGCCGCTACCCGGCGGTAAATACAGCATGTCCCCTTGGCCCAGCAGCGCCTCGGCACCCATTTGATCGAGAATGGTGCGTGAGTCAATTTTACTGGATACTTGAAAGGCAATCCGGGTCGGAATATTGGCTTTGATCAGGCCGGTAATCACATCGACCGAAGGGCGCTGCGTTGCCAATAATAGATGTATGCCGGATGCCCGTGCTTTTTGTGCCAGGCGGGCAATCAGATGCTCAACCTTTTTACCTGCGACCATCATCAAATCGGCTAATTCATCAATCACCACGACTATGAGCGGTAATTCTTCCAGGTACTCCGGCGCTTCTGGCGGCGCAAATGGGTCAATTACAGGCTCTTCATTTTTAGCTGCATCACGAATTTTCTGGTTGTAGCCCCCGAGATTGCGGACACCGAGCGCTGACATCAGCTTGTAGCGCCGTTCCATTTCGTTGACACACCAGCGTAGCGCACTGGCGGCTTCGCGCATGTCGGTTACAACGGGCGTTAGCAGATGCGGAATGCCCTCATATACAGATAATTCAAGCATTTTCGGGTCAATCAGGATCAAGCGGGTTTGATCGGGAGTGGTTTTATAGACCAGACTTAAAATGACTGCATTAATTGCGACGGATTTTCCTGATCCGGTTGTTCCTGCTACTAGTGCATGAGGCATTTTCGCCAGATCGGATACGACCGGGCGGCCGCTGATATCTTTACCCAGCGCAATGGTTAATGGTGAGGCGGAGTCGGCATAGACTTGTGAACTGAGTATTTCCTGCAGCCGCACAATTTGCCGCTTGGGATTGGGAATCTCCAGTCCCATACTGGTTTTTCCCGGAATGGTTTCGACCACCCGGATACTGGCAACTGATAATGCCCGTGCCAGATCTTTAATCAGATTAATCACCTGATTGCCTTTGACACCGACCGCCGGTTCAATTTCATAGCGGGTGATAACAGGGCCGGGAAAAGCGGCGACTACTTTGACATCCACACCAAATTCCTTGAGTTTTCGTTCGATTAAACGCGAAGTGAATTCAATAGTTTCCTTGGATAGCACTTCAAAGTCTTTTTCGGGCTCATCCAGAAGATGCAAAGGGGGTAGAGGCGAGTCGGGTAAATCAGAGAACAGCGAGGGCTGTCTCTCTTTGATGATACGTTGTGATTTAATTATATTCGTGGTTGGTGGTTCAATATGCAATAGCGGAGTGCTTTCTATGCGTTTCTTTTCATTTTCGACAATTTTTTCGCGCACGCGTGATGCAATGATGCCTGCAAATTTGTCTTTTCTTGTTTCCCACAGATCTTTTATCAGCAATAAGAGATTCTCGATGCTTTCGCCGATCTTTTCTACGAAACGCACCCAAGATAGGCCGGTAAATTGACTGAAACCGATTGCGATAAATATTAATAAAGTGAGTGTTGCACCGATAAAACCAAGTATCTGTGAGAGATGATGACTGACTGTGCTGCCCAGCATACCACCCGGCACTAGCGGTAGCGAAACACTGATGGTGTAAAACCTGAGCGACTCCAATCCACTACTGGCTGAAAGCAGCAGTAAAAAACCTCCTGCCGAGAGTAATACGGAGTGCCGGTCAAAAATTCCGGCTGTATCAATGCGATGGTAGCTCCAGCTAACGGCTGAGAGAAAGAAAGCAACCCACCACCATGCGGAAGCGCCAAACAGGTACAGCAAAAAATCAGCCAGCCAGGCACCAACATGCCCGCCCGCATTCTGAATTTGATTGGAATCGCCGCTATGTGACCAACCTGCATCTCCGCGATCATAACTAACAAATATCAATATGAGATAAAGTGCGGCACCCACTAGGATCAACCAACCGGATTCACGCAATAATCGGGCTACTCTGGGTGAGAAGGGATGGCCGCTTTTCTTGGCCATTGGTTTATTCATTAAACTCATAGGTATCTCAGAAACGAAAGGTTTTGTCTGTTTGATACACTAAATTATATAAGAGAATCAGAAGTAATTTCTCTAATGCATCGGTAAATGCATTTTATTGTTGAAATTTAAGGTATCTGAGTAGGGTTGTGCAAGATAGCGCCTATCTTGGTTTCAACCCTGGAAGTGGAATTGTCCGAGAAAAATCTCAAAATTTAATCAATTAGATCTTGATCGCGATAAGATAGCAGCTACGTGGGGTTTGTCTTTGTTGGCAACTTCGGGCAAGGTTGAAACAAAATTGCCCCCGTTACGTTTTGAAATAAATAACGCATCTTCTGCACGTTTACATAAGCTTATTCTTTTATCAGCTTCACTCAGCATAGCAATACCGATACTTATTGTGATTTTGTTTTCTGTGTTTTTATCTATCTTGGCAGAAATCTTTTTGCGAATGGCTTCACAGACTTCTTTGGCTTCGGTTAATTCTGTTTCAGGAAATAAAACAGCGAATACATTAATATCTATACGGTAGAAAAGATCGGATGTTCGGATATCCGCTTTAAACTCTTGGGAAATGTTTTTTAAGGAATCATTTTTATTTATAAAATCATATTTATCACTGAATAGCTTTAGAAGATCGATATCAATAATAGCAACTGATAGATTTCGGTGATAACGTTTGCAACGTAGTATTTCGGTGTCTAATTCGGACTCAAAAGACTGTCTATTCTTATATCCGGTGACCGGGTCAATCAGTAACTGATTCATTAAGGTGGAAATGTCAATATTCGCCTTTTTGATCTTGATGACCATAATTGTGGAGCAGATGACCAATAATAAAGTGATTCCTCGATTAAACAAGGCAATATTCATTGGTACTGCAATGCCGGGTGAAAAATAGAAGCCGATTATTGTGAATATAATTCCCAATGTAGCAAGGAAGTAGGTAAATTGAATTCCACACACCCACAAGCTAGCAAATATGACTAATGCATAGGGTACACCAGCTGCGACACCCAGGGGTAGTTGTAAGTCGATTATCAAAATAGAGAGCGTTGCAACTAAGATAATTAGGCTGTTAGCCTGAATTGGGTATTCTCTGAATAAGAACTTCAGATAGGCGGTTGCTGAGAGAATTTGGCTACGCATCTGTTTGAGTGAAGATCTGTATGAAAGTATGTTTGTGTTTATATTCTACGGATTACAGAGTCTAATCTTTATAGGCAAATAGTGCATTGGTTAAATTATGATAATCAGTTCATTATACATTGTTTCTTAAAAACAAAGTTTGAAATTCTGTGTATTGATTTGGTGAACAGATGGGATTTAATGATAACCCTTGAAAGTATGAAATCATTGCTAATTCTAATTTTCTTTTTTAATGATTCGTGTCCCTGCCAGCCGATCATGGAGAAATTGATGGTCACGATCAAATAGTGCCCAGATAATTCCAAGACCAAAAAAGAAAATGCCTATCAAGGCAAACAGATATCGTGTAAAGGCTTGTTTTTTTGTTAAGCTGCTGCCATCTGCGGCGACAACACGCATCTTCCATGTTTGCATCGCCAGCGTTTGTCCGCCATGTGTCCAGTACCAAGAAAAGTAGTATCCCATAACAACAAACAGATAGAACTGAAATAGTGGCCTAAAATATGTGGCTTGTGTATCGCTGAAAATGAGGTGGAAAATAAAACTAGTGAGAAATAACACGGCCAATAGAAGAAGAAACTCATAAATCATGCAGATTATTCGCCGCCAGAAACCGGGTGTTGAGTTGATCATATTTGACTCGGATCGATAAAAGTGATGACGTTGTGGACGTGATGGCCAAATAGAAATCGCTGAGGAAATAGCAGATATTTTATGCCTAAAATAATTCAGTATAAGTTTCAGTGATTGATAATTATTATCGTTTGAATTATTATATAAGCTTGATAATCATAACCTGAATTTATACGTATATTATAACAACATATGGCGGGGCTGTAATTTAGCGTTTTAAACAAAAAGCAAAATCACTGGCATCCGACCTATTTTAGATCAAGTAAGCAAGCAGTTTGTCTGGATTTGTTATTCTGTAATGCAATCATTATCTCGGAAAAATATTGAGTACTTAGGGCCGCAACAACGTTTAATCTCATTGCCCGGATTGCTCTTTGTGCTCGTAGTGCATGCTGCATTATTTTATTTTCTATGGAATCAACGTTTAATTCCTCCTCCTGAACAAGTGGTTACCTTATTTGCTGAGTTGATTGCAGCATCCCCGCCTAGTACTGCACCAAAAGCCTTGCCAGAACCCGAGCCAGTTAAACTCCAGCCAGCCAAGAAACCTGTGATTAAGCCAAAACAAGAGCGCCTTGTAGCAAAGTCGCCTGTGGCATCTGAGCAGAAACAAGTGGAATCTTTACCAAATCCAGTAATGGAGCAAGCGAGAGAAACCAAGCCTGTGGCTGCGGCTCCGCCAACGCAAATGCAAACAGGGCCGGTCACGTTGTCATCGGAGTTGTCGGTATCTTGTCCTAAATTAATCGCCCCCGATTATCCTGCCATTTCCCGGCGTATGGGCGAAGAGGGTAAATTGGTTCTGCGCGTGGAATTGGATGAAACTGGGCATATTGATGAGGCAAAAGTTATTAATAGCAGTGGTTATGAACGTCTTGATGCAGCAGCATTAACCGCGGTGAGAAACTGGCAATGTAATCCCTCGCTGCGGAATGGCCAGCCGGTTCGACTGCAGGACACAGCCCTCCAGGTTGCGCGGCCGGCGCTTCAGGCTGGGCAACTGGATGAACGGCTTCTTGCGGCTGGCATCGG
>NZ_JAIEME010000043.1 GCF_019752415.1 Nitrosomonas sp. | reverse complement strand
GAATCAACCCTAATAGGGGATAGCATTTCTCCACCCAATTCAAATTGGGCCACTACATCAGGAACAAAATATGAAAATTTAACCGCTGCAGTTGAAACGAATGACCCCAATAAACCGATAGCGGGGGTTATTAACATGGAATTATTTGGTTATATGGATCGATACATTTGGTTTATTAACGGAGTTCCTGAAGATAAGGCGCATCCTATTATCTTAGCACCAGGGAAGCGGTATCGTTTTGTATTTACTAATACTTCAATGATGCATCATCCTATGCATATTCATGGTCATTGGTTTATTTTACGTGAAGGCAAAGGAGCTTATGATCCATTATTGCATACCATTGATGTGCCCCCGGGCGCTACTATCACGGCTGATGTAGATACAGATGCAAGCGGTCAATGGATCTTCCATTGTCATTTGCTGTACCACATGATGTCTGGTATGGCACGCACATTTCAATATTCGACTTTATTAGAAATAACTCAAGATAAAGCTACACCACAAGATATAATTCAACAAACACCCTACCATAATCGACCTATAGTCAGAGTAGATGAAGCCCTACCCATAGATACATCACTCGTTAAGCATCCCATGGCGCATCCAGATAGTTTATGGCTCTCTAATTTTTTAGATATAGGCATAAGTCCCATAGCGAATGATCAAAAAGCTACTTTTAAAGGGTTGTATGGATCAGATTATAATAAATTAGAACTATTTTCCAATGATGCTGAGATTAGAAATGGAACAGTTGAAAGTGCAGACATGGATATTTTTTACTGGCATTTACTGGATCAGTTTTGGGCTATCAAAGGCGGCGCTAATTACGTTTATCGCCCCGCACAAACTCCGTATTGGCAGCCAGGTTTAGGCATAGAAGGTTTAATGCCTTATTTTATTGATACGGATGTTAGGACTTATTATCATGACGGCAGTGAGAAGTTGGATTTGGAGTTATCACGAGACACACAAATTACCAATAATTTCTTTATTAGAGCAGCAGCCCGTAGCATTTTAGCCTCAAAAACAGTTTCAGAAGCTGAAATTGGCAGCGGTTTAAATCAAATGCGTTATATTATACGACCTTATTATCGATTAATGCCTGGGTTAAATATTTTTGCAGAATTTGAGCATGAACAAAATTATGGTACTTTTAAAGATTTGCAAACTGCCGATGGAGAACCCGCCATGCAAAATACCTTAACTGTTGGTCTTGCAGTCGTATTCTAAAGTTAGGCTAATTGGAGCACACAATCATGAATTATAAATTTAATATCCACGGGATAAGCTGCGAAAGTTGTATTAAAAAAATTAGTACTTTGCTAATCAATGAACTGCACGTCTCAGCTTTAAATTTTAGTTCCAACAATACAATAATTGAGTTTGAAAGCACTATTACAATAAATATTAATCAGCTCAATGCCCTATTAAGTAAGATTGGTACTTATACCGTGAGCACAATTAATGAGCTACCCATTGCGGCAAGTATAAAAGATAAACCATCTTATAAGCCAATATATTTGATCTTTTTTTATTTATTATTGACAAACACTATAATTAGTGCAAAAAGCATGCAGTTTGATGGTTTTATGGCAAATTTTATGGCGGCTTTTTTCTTGATATTTTCATTCTTCAAATTATTAGATTTAGATGGTTTTGCTAGCGGCTATTCTGCTTATGACATAATTGCTAAGAAATTCTATCGCTATGGTTATATTTACCCATTTATTGAATTTGGTTTGGGTCTTGGTTATATACTATTTCCGGCTAGCTTATATTTCAATATAGCAGTATTTTTCCTAATGTTTGTGTCGAGCATTGGTGTCATTAAAGCTAAACTTTCAAAACAGAAATTCGATTGTGCTTGTGTCGGCACTTTTTTAAAAGTACCTTTAGGCAGTATTGCGATTATTGAAGACGTATTAATGACAATTCTGGCATTAGCCATGATACTTAAAATAATTTAACTTTTGCAAAGGTTAATGGTGGTTTATCAGGAATAATATAAAGTGAATAGGCTGTTTAAGGGATCAGTTATGAATAACTACGGATGTCGGCAGCTAGCAACGAGTATGAATACTGAGCAAAACATTTTAAAATCGGAGTAAATAGGTGATACATGCAAACTAAGACACAGCGTGGGCTTGTTGCTAGTCTATTGATAAAAAAGTTTATCTCATTCAAGCAGTTGTCGGTTATATTTTATCGCCGATTTGTGGATATTTTCATTTTTGCGGGAATTTTTATTGCGCCGCTGTCTATTTTCGCCAATACACTTAGCCTACCCGAAGCGGAGCATTTAGCACTAACCAATGCGCCCGAGCTACGCAGCTTGCAAGCAAGACTAGAAGCCTTACAACAACAAGCCGTGGCGGATGGTCAATTACCTGACCCACAGCTCACAGTAGGTGCAATCAATGTGCCGACTAATACTTTTAGCTTTAATCAAGACGATATGACTATGGTACAATTTGGACTGCAACAGACCTTTTTACCTGGGCATTCTTTAAAATATAAATCGCAAAAAACAGAAGATTTATCGAAAGCGATGGAGAAAAAGCAACAAGCTGAAAGTTTAGATTTATTACGCAAAGTACGAGAAAGCTGGCTTGAGCTCTATTACTGGACTAATGCGAAACAAATTTTTGATAAAAATATTACATTGTATCAATATTTATTGAAATCAGTTACCTCACAATATAGTGTAGGTAAAGCAACACAATCAGATGTATTAGAAGTGCAATTAGAGTTATCGCGTCTTCAAGATCAACGCATTCAATTTTTGCAACAAATCGATGTCGCACGTGCGGATTTAAGTCGTTGGATTCGCTTAGACGATGCGAGTTGGTCTATAACGCCTACATTACCACAATGGCCAGCACCTCCGCCTTTATCTGCTTTGAGCACACAAATACAACAACATCCCTTGCTAAAGATTGATGCGGAAAATATCAATGCAGCCAAGGATGACGTCAGTTACGCTAAAGAACAATATAAACCGGGGTGGATGCTAGAAGCCGACTATGGCGTTCGCCAAGGTGAGATGCAGAATGGTATGCCGCGGTCTAATATGGTAACGATGCAGGCCACGGTGGATTTACCTTTTTTTACCGGTAAACGACAGAGTAAAGAACTCGCTGCCAGTAATTCGCAATTATTAGCAACCGAGATGGATCAGCAAACACATTATAGAGATTTATCGCAAGAATTACAGCAACAATATGCCACTTGGCAAAGATTGTCAGAGCGCGATGCCTTATATCAAAAACAATTGATCCCTGAATCAACACAAAATGCTAAAGCGGCCTTAGCATCGTATAGCGATGCAAAAACCGATCTCAGTACGGTACTGCGTGCTTATAGCGGCGAGCTGACTGCACAAATGGAATTATTACAAATTCAAATTACTCGTGCTAAAGCCCGTGTTAATTTACTCTATCTGCAAGGGGAAACGAAATGAAGCAACGGCCAATGTTTTTCGCTATCGCTGGTATCCTTATTATTTTCGGGGTGAGTGGATATTATTTAAAAAGTGGTGTCGTGAGCTTGCCCCAAGAGCAAGTGAAACCTTCATACTGGATTGATCCCATGGAGCCGAAAGTGCATTATCCAGGCCCGGGTAAATCGTCTATGGGAATGGAGTTAGTCCCAGTTTATCCCAAAGCGGACAACTCAAATACGCTTCATATTTCACCCGCAGTTGTCCAGAACCTAGGCATACAAACGGCGCTAGTGGTAAAGGGGCCTTTACCCAAACGCATCAACACCGTAGGCTATATCCAATCCAATGAAGATAATATCAGCCATATCCACACTTATGTCGATGGTTGGTTGAGAAAATTAACCGTGAAGGCGACCGGTGAATCAGTACATACAGGACAATTGCTATTTCAACTGTATTCACCTACATTGGTTAATGCGCAATCGGATTATTTGTTGGCATTAAACTCGGGCAATGCAGCGCTTATCAACGCAGCACACAAACAATTACGGGCTTTACAAATCTCAGAACAACAAATCCAGCAACTCACAAAAACCCATCAAGTGAGTCAATTGGTTGATATATATTCACCACAAAATGGCGTCATTATTGCTTTGAATGTGAGAGAAGGTATGCGAGTTACACCAGATCTGGATATTATGAGTCTTTCGGATCTAGCGAATGTGTGGATGATGGCCGAAGTGGATGAAGCCCAAACAAACTGGGTAAAAGTAGGTGCGCCAGTTGAAGCTCGCATTACGGCTTTTCCAGGTAAAATCTGGCAAGGCCGAGTTGATTATGTCTATCCTAGCATCAATATAACCACACGTACCTTACCGGTACGTATTAAATTTGATAATCCTAATTTGGAACTTAAACCCAATATGTATGCTGATGTGTCTATCTTGGTAGAGTCAAACAATCCTGTTGTGAATATCTCTTTAGCGGCATTGATCCGCAATAGCCAGCGTGATCACGTTATCCTTTATTTAGGTGAGGGGCGTTTTCAGGTACAACGCGTTACAGTGGGCATGGAATCGGGAGACCGTGTAGAGATTTTGTCGGGTCTTGCTGTAGGAGACAAAATAGTAACATCCGGACAATTTTTGCTGGATTCAGAGGCTAATTTGAATGCAGGATTACAGCGTTTACAAACACCAGCCAATGCGATGCAAATGGGCACGGAGAAAAATAAATGATCGCCACTGTCATCCGTTGGTCACTACGTAATCGCATTTTAGTATTATTGTTGGCAGGATTACTCGTGTTAGTGGGCATTTATACGATTAAAAACACCGCCGTAGATGCTATTCCTGATTTATCGGATGTACAAGTTATCATTAAAACAGACTATCCGGGCCAGACACCACAGGTAGTTGAAGATCAAGTTACTTACCCTTTGACCACAGCGATGCTGGCGGTGCCTGGCTCTGTGACGGTGCGTGCCGAGTCAGGGTTTGGCGAATCCTATGTCTATGTTATTTTTAAAGATGGCACCGATTTGTATTGGGCGCGGTCAAGGGTGTTGGAATACTTAAGTCAAATGTCGAATCGTTTACCGCCTGAAGCGACTACGGCTTTAGGGCCTGATGCTACCGGTGTTGGTTGGGTTTATGAATATGCTTTAACGGACAAATCGAATCAGTATAATTTGTCACAATTAACCAGCATACAAAATTGGTTTTTAAAATATGAATTGCAAAAAATACCGGGCGTGGCGGAAGTTGCAACCGTGGGCGGTATGGTGCGGCAATATCAAATTACACTGGATCCGAATCGTTTACGTGCCTTTAGTTTGACTTTAGAGCAAGTAAAACAAGCGGTTCAAAATGCGAATCAAGAGGTCGGTGGCGCAGCGCTGGAAATGAGTGAAGCAGAATATATGGTCGATGTTAAAGGCTATCTAAAATCAATTTATGATATTGAGCAAATTCCAGTGGGACTAGGCAAGGATGGTATCCCCATATTAATGAAGGATATTGCTAACGTACAATTAGGACCACAAATGCGTCGAGGCATTGCGGACCTAAATGGTCAGGGTGATGTTACCGGTGGCATTATTGTGATGCGCTATGGGCAAAATGCACTAAAAACGATTGAAGGCGTGAAAACAAAGTTAGCCGCTTTAAAAGCGAGCTTACCTACGGGGGTACACATTGTTGAAACCTATAATCGTGCTACATTGATCCACAAGGCCATCAATACCTTGAGTGATAAGTTGATTGAAGAGTTTATTATTGTGTCACTGATTTGTATTGCCTTTTTATACCATTTTCGCTCGTCTTTGGTCATCATTGTTAGTCTGCCTTTAGGCATTCTTGCTGCTATTATCATCATGCATCTACAAGGGATTAATGCGAATATTATGTCGCTAGGCGGTATTGCTATCGCCATTGGAGCAATGGTGGATGCCGCAATTGTCATGATAGAAAATACGCACAGACACATGGAAAATGCTACTATTACTGATCAGAACCGTTGGCAGGTTATACAGCAAGCAACACTAGAAGTCGGCCCCCCTTTATTCTTTTCTCTATTGATTATTACTTTCAGTTTTTTACCTATTTTTGCTCTGCAGGCACAAGAAGGCAGAATGTTCTCGCCTTTAGCCTATACTAAAACGTATGCTATGGCGGCTGCCGCGGGGTTATCAATTACGTTGGTACCCGTATTGATGGGATATTTAATTCGCGGCCATATCAAACCAGAGCGGCAAAACCCACTGAACCGCGTTCTATATGCACTGTATTATCCAGTCATTCAGACTGTATTAAAAGCACCTAAGGCTGTGCTTGCTATTGCCTTAGGAATAGTTTTGTTGAGTGTATGGCCTGCTTTACATTTGGGCTCTGAGTTTATGCCCACTCTGGATGAAGGCGATTTGATGTATATGCCCACGACCTTTCCGGGATTATCTGCCGGTAAAGCCGCACAAGTTTTGCAGCAAACCGATAAATTGATTTATGCTTTTCCCGAAGTCAAAACGGTATTTGGTAAAATAGGCCATGCCGCCACCGCCACCGATCCGGCACCGCTGTCAATGATGGAAACGACGATTCAATTTAAACCTAGAAACACATGGCCTAAAGGTATGACACCTGAGAAATTACGGGCACAACTGACGACACAATTACAATTGCCAGGCGTGTCTAATGCCTGGGTAATGCCCATCAGCACGCGTATTGATATGTTGGCTACAGGCATTAAAACCCCTGTGGGCATAAAAATTGCCGGACCTGATTTGCAAACCATACAAAGTATAGGCCAACAGTTAGAAACTATTTTACAGCCTCTACCAGGTACTGTGTCAGTATATGCTGAACGTACAGCGAGTGCGCGTTATGTCACTATAGACATCAATCGCAAGGAAGCCGCACGTTATGGTCTTAACATAAAAGATGTTCAGGATATTATTGAAATGGCAGTAGGCGGTATGAATATTACTCAAACGATCGAGGGACGGGAACGTTATCCGGTTAACCTACGCTATCCGCACTATAGTCGAGATTCACTGGAAAAATTACGTCTATTGCCGATTGTGACCAGTGAAGGAGCCAGTATTCCATTGGAAACCATCGCCAAGGTTAATATAACCGAAGGACCTGATATGATCCGCAGCGAAAATGCGCAGCTGAATGGTTGGGTCTATTTGGATATTGCGGGCCGTGACTTGGGCTCTTATGTATATGATGCGCAACAAAGGGTATCACAACAACTCAAATTACCGTCAGGCTATTCCCTGAGCTGGTCTGGTCAGTATGAGTATTTAGCACGTGCTAAGGCGCGGTTAGAAATGGTTGCACCTTTCACGTTGGCCATCATTATTTTCTTGCTGTATCTGAATTTCCGCCGCATTACTGAAGTGGTGATCATTTTAGCGACTTTACCGTTGGGATTAGTCGGTGGTGCCTGGTTGCTTTATCTTTTAGGGTATCACCTATCCGTAGCAGTAGGGGTTGGTTTTATTGCTTTAGCTGGCGTGGCGGTTGAAATCGGGGTGGTGATGTTGGTTTATCTGAACCAAGCATTCAAGAAATACCAACAGCGCGCAGAAGAAAAGGGTTGCCCATTGACAAAAGAGGATATCGCCAATGCCATCATTGATGGTGCCTTATTGCGCTTAAGGCCCATCGCCATGACGGTGTGTGCGGTTGTAGGAGGGTTATTGCCCATTATGTTTTTGGGTGGTACCGGCTCAGAAGTCATGCGCCGTATTGCCGCACCCATGGTAGGTGGCATGATCAGCGCTACTTTATTGACGTTGATGGTTATTCCAGCAGTTTATTTTCTATGGAAGCAAAAAAGCTGTAAATAGTTAATACCTTATTGAAGTTCAGCGCATGTGTATTCAAATCGCACTGGAATACTCACTCTAGGCGCACAAAAAGGGTATTTTTGACTCGATACCACAATTAATGGAATGTTGCACTAGAATCTCCTTTACGGGCATCATTGAGAATTTCAAAAGCTTCTTTAATGATATACAGACCAATAGCAAAACCAATTATTAAATCAGGGAAGCGAGAATCTAGTGCGGCGACCAAAATACCAGAAACAATAACACTTATATTAGCAACAACATCGGCCCGGGTAAATATCCATGTGGCACGCAAATGTGCTTCGCCTTTACGAAACCGGCCCAATAATCGGAGTACGATTGTATTTACGATCAATGAAATGCTTGCAATAATTATCATCGTACTACTTTCTGGAAAACTACCTACCCATACTCGACGTAAGGCCTCAATTAATAAGCTAGCGCCCAGTATTAACAATACCCCGCCACTTATAGTCGCAGCTTTTGCTTTAAATTTGAAACTGCGATTTATTGCCAATAAAGCGATGGTATAAGCGGACGCATCAGCCAACATGTCAAATGAATCTGCAATCAGTCCAGTGGATTGAGCAACTATACCGGCAACCAATCCTACAATAAACATCAGAACATTCAAAGTTAACGCAATTTTTAAAATTTTTCGCTCAGCATTTGTAGTAGCTAGCGGTTGACATCCACAATTATTCATAATTAATCTCTATTAAGTGAGGTTATAGTCTCATAATAACCCATTAGCATTTTCTAATGCAACAAGTTATATCAATTTTCTCTCTCATGTCTACATCCCTATTCTCGACATAGAAGATAACTTATTCAGCTATTTTTTTGTTATAATGTACATCACATTATTACCAGCCACACCAAAAATAGCTGTAATTGCCAATACAATACCGACAAAAATGGCGTATTACCTTTTAGCCGATAGCATTCTGGTAAAGTACAAGTAGGGTCGAACTATATATTTCTCTCTTTATGTATTCCAGAATTTATAAAAATATTAAATAATAATGCCGCTTAATTCATAGCGCCTAGCCGTTGCTCCTGGTTTTTTTTACTGCGCATCTTCCACGTTAGTGTCTTTTTGATATTAAAGAAGGCGTCATTACTCATGGAATAAGGGCAGTGTAGTAATAATCAAAATAAAATAATGAATATAAAAATGTAATCAGTTGATTTTAAAGGATAAATTCTGGATCAAGAATTTTAGAGCAAATTTGTAAGTGGCTCGGCCGAGCCTCTAGATCAACCGCTTATCGGGAATTTCGGTGAATTAAACCAGGGTGTTTACATTCAGGGTATATTTTTACTTGCAAATGAGAATCATTTGCATTTATAATGAGGAACATTTTCTTGTGGAGAGATGCTATGCGTAAAATTATTTACGGACTTATGATGGTTTTTATTGCTAGTAATGCTCTGGCCTTGGAATATCCCATAGGGAAACCTATTATACAAAACGGTATGGAGATAGGGGTTGTTTATTTACAAGCTATTGAAATGGTTCCTAAAGGGATGATGCCGGATCCTAAACAGGCGGATATCCACTTAGAAGCAGATATTCATGCAACACAGAATAATGTCAATGGTTTTGCTGAAGGAGATTGGATCCCTTATTTGGTAATACATTATAAAATTCAAAAAATGAATAGTCATGATAAACCCATTGAAGGTATGTTAATGCCAATGGTGGCAAATGATGGGCCACATTATGGTGATAATGTAAAATTAGATGGTCCAGGAAAATACAATCTTACTTATACTATTATGCCACCTAGTATGGCAACGCCAGTTGAATTTGGTAGACATATTGATAAGGAAACGGGTGTGGCAGAGTGGTTTAAACCATTTGAAACCCATTATGTATTTACTTTCGCTGGTATTGGTAAAAAAGGAGGATATTAAAATAAAAATCATTTTAATATTATTAAGCATAGGTTATTGTGTAATAGCAACAGCACAGGTTCTTCCTACATTTACCTTAACGATGCAAGATGGTAAATTCTTACCCTCCGATGTCTTGCGCGTCCCAACAGGTCAACGCATACGTCTTTTGGTAAATAATAAAGGTTTGTCTGCTGCTGAATTTGAGAGCCCCTCGTTAAGAAAAGAAAAAGTATTAGCCCCAGGCGCTAATTCTTTTCTGATTATTGCGCCATTAGCACCTGGAGAATATGCTTTCTTTGATGATTTTCATCCCAGTGCCAAAGGTGTGCTAATAGCAGAATAAAAAGAGGGTTAACATGTTACAAGTAATGTTCATTATATGGCGAGAAAGCGTAGAAGCTTTATTAATCGTTGGAATTGTGTATAGCTGGCTTAAACAATTAGATGATAGGCATCGTTCTCAAGGAATGCTGTATTTATATATAGGCGTATTTCTGGGTATATTAGCAGCGATTTTTTTAGGCTTGTTACTTTTAAATCTATACTCGTGGTTTCCTGACAACGGGCAAGATTATTTGCAAGCTGTCACGGCGTTTATCGCTGCTATCATGATAGTGTACATGGTATATTGGATGCGAACTCATGCCAGGGCACTCAAAGAAGAAATGCAACATACCTTGCAGAAAAATTATCATTCACGTCGTTGGGGCATAGCGATTACCCTAATGACAGCATTGGCGATCGCGCGTGAGGGCAGTGAAGCTGTAGTGTTTATTTATGCACTCGGTTTTGGTCAACATGGAATAATTTCCATGAGTATGGTATTAGCGTTGATAAGCGGTTTTATCTTGGCAGCATTGACATTTTATTTATTTCAAATAGGACAGCAATTTTTATCCTGGCGCTATTTCTTCAAAATTACGGAAATCCTACTTTTACTATTGGCGGCAGGATTAGTCAATACTTGTGTTGACCATTTGATCTCTCTAGAGATATTACCTGTCATCAAAGATAGAATTTGGGATAGCTCATTTTTACTGAGTGATCAAAGTACCATTGGACGAATCGTAGCAAGCTTAACGGGATATAGAGCACAGCCTGCTTTAATGATACTATTCGTTTATTGCAGTTATTGGGCATTGGTGTATCTCCTATTTAGAAAATCAAAAAAAGGTATTCGTCAGCAACCGGTTAAAAATAGTTATGCTTCTTGAAAAGATTGGACATTGGTTACAGCGAAATGGTAAGCGCATTCGTATATTACAATGGAATATTATTCTTTTTTATGCTATTTTAATTATCGTTCCTGCCTGTTTACCTTTGCCTTCTTCTCAGACACATATTTTAAAAAATTTAACCTTGTTTGCGCAGTTTGCTTTTTGGGGGATCTGGTGGCCTTTTGTTATATTAAGTATTGTGTTATTTGGCCGTATGTGGTGTGGCGTTCTATGTCCAGAAGGTGCTCTTACCGAAATAGCCAGTTCACATGGTTTGGGCCGTCCTATTCCTCGTTGGATGCGCTTTGGTGGTTGGCCTTTTATTGCTTTTGGTGTTACAACTATTTATGGACAAATGATAAGCGTTTATCAATATCCCAAACCGGTACTGTTGATCCTAGGAGGCTCTACACTAGCGGCCATAATTATTGGCTTTATTTATGGCAAATCAAATCGTGTATGGTGTAAGTATTTATGTCCTGTTAATGGAGTTTTCGCTTTATTAGCTAAATTAGCTCCGTTTTGGTATCAATCCAATCAAATTCAGTGGAAACAAGAGCCGCTTGAAACACTTACAGTTAATTGCCCAACCTTATTACCACTTCGTCATATGACAAGCGCGTCTGGCTGTCATATGTGTGGAAAATGCAGTGGTTACAAAAATGCTATTCATTTATCTCCTCGATCACCCAATCAAGAAATTGTAGAACAAAGTCTAAAGAAACAAAATACGTGGGAAAGTATATTCATTATTTATGGGCTATTGGGTATTGCCTTGGGAGCATTTCAGTGGTCTGTTAGCCATTGGCTTCCTCTAATAAAAGAATATTTGGCGACCAAATTGATTGATAATGAAATCATGTGGCCATTCGATACCAATGCCCCGTGGTGGCTTTTTACGAACTACCCCCACCAGCAAGATATTTTTAGTTGGTTAGATGGGTTCTTGGTAATTGGATACATTGTTTTATTTAGTATATGCATGGGTAGTTTTGTTTTTTTACTGCTGTATACCACAACCAGAATAATAGGAAAATTCCAGATAGCGCGCTTTAATCACTTAGCACAAACCCTGATTCCATTAGCTGGGTGTGGCGTTTTTATTGGCTTATTGGCAAATACGATTACTTTATTGCGTAATGAAAACATTATTTTTACCTGGATAACGACGGGGAAATTCATTTTATTGCTACTGTCTACTTTTTGGAGCGGTTATTTGGCTTGGAAAGTAATTCAAAAATACAGTATTTCGATACAGAGTAAAATAACCGCTATCATTTCAATGAGTATTATTTATATAGCAATTAATGGTACGTGGGTGTTTATTTTATTAATATGGTCAGTTAAACCGGATATACGTGTATTGCTTTAATCTTGATGTATTTTAGGTCTGGCCGGAAGTCACGTAAAAAGGGTTGTAACCGAGAAACCTCGGAATTTCCGGATATTTATTAAGCATAACGCCATATTTAGATGTTAAAATGCTATTTTACAGTAACGGTTTTCAGAAGTTAACATATAAGTATTGATAACGGTCCTTATAGATAGTATATTTTGCTCAAAATATTATTTGCATAAATATGGATTAACGTTATAAAATGAAAAACGATAAACGATACAGAAAACGCAGGAGCCTCTATGTCCAGGCCTGGGGTCACTTACCACGAGGTAGCTAGAGCCGCCGCGCAGCTTATTGCTGGTGGGCATGAACCCACCATTGAGCGGTGTCGCATCATTCTGAAGACTGGCAGCAATAGCACCATCGCGGGCCACTTACGTGTTTGGCGTGACAAGCAAGATCTAACCCAACAAATCGCCAGCAAAGAGCATTTGCCAGAAGAGTTGGTTGTGCTAATGAAGGGTTTGTGGGAGCGCGTCATGTCACAAGCTGAAGCAGAAATAGCCACCATAGAAAAGATAGCAATTCAAAACAATGCTGAGCTTAATCAAGAGATAGAGCGGCTACAAAAAGAAAATAATAGATTGTTGCAGAGTGAAGCGGAGTTGAAGCAATCAACCTACGCGTTGACTCAGGAAAAAATCATACTAGAACAAATGCTATCTCCGGCACAGACTACCATTGCAACTTTGCAAACACGGTTAGCTGGTATAGAAGAAAAGTTACGCGAAAAAGAAAACCGCATAAATGAATTGCATAGACAAAACCAACAAATTCAGGTTAATCTAGAGCATTATCGCACCGCCATGGTTGAACAACGCCAAGCCGATAACTTGCGTAATGAAGAAGAGCGGCGGCGATTGGAAAAAGCCATTGAACCTCTAAAACTTGAAAATAAGCGGTTGAGCCAAGAAAAAAATGAATGGGATAAAAAGTTTATTCAACTTCAACACGAGTATCAGGCTACACTGTTGCAAGATAATGATAAGTTTAAAGACTATGAAAATATGGCCTCAGCGCTGAATGAAGTAAAGCGACTACTTGCACAAAAAACTGAAAGCGCTCAGCATTGGGAAGCGCAATGTGAAGCATTATCTATCCAGTCAAAGGCACAAACGGAGAAAATAATGACATTTCAGACGGAAGCGGCGGTGTTAAATGAGCAGCTATCCATGATAAAATCTAAACTGGATGAAACAATGGATCAGAATAAGTTGTTAGCCAATGAAAAATGGATTCTAGGGCAAGAAAAAGCCCAGTTAGCCGGTGAGTTCAAACAATTGCACCAGAATTTCCTAGAAAAAATCGCGGTTTAGCGAAAGAGGTGGATAGGGATTAACTTTAATTTAGAGCTCTAAAAGAGAGCTGTTATTGAACAGGAAGTTGTTCCACGACGAACTAAACCAACATAGTGCGCAAAAAATGTCCGGAAATTTCGACGGTTTACGCCTAGAACCCCGATGTGGTAAAGGTCATCCCTAAATTGCAGGCGGAAGGTAAAGCTATTACCGGCGATAATGTACGTGCGGAGTTGGGCACGGGCAGTAAAAGCACCATTACGCGTTTGTTACGTGAATGGAAGCAACAACAAAGTTTGCCTCTTGATGATAATGGCAGTTTGCCTTCTGAGCTTCTAACTGCGGTAAAAGAGTTATGGCGATTGTTGCAGGCTAAGGCCGATGATATGATAGATGGCTGTAGGGAAGAGTACGATACGGCGCTCGGGGAAATGCAGCAGCAGCTTAACCAATATAAAGCCAAAGATAGTGAATGGCAGAGTAGAGTTCATGTCTTAGAAGAGAAGCTGCATCAACAGACGGAGGACAATAAACGCCTTAATGCTGAACTTATAACCGAACGACAAGAAAAAGTTATGGCTGTTGAGCGTATTGAGTCTTTTCAAGCACGCCATCAGGAAGGTGAGACTGAGAAAGAACGTTTGCATCAGCTGTTAAAGCATGTCCAGGATAATCTGGAGCACTACCAGACAGCGACACAGCAATTGCGGCTAGAACAAGACATGATTATGGAAAAACAGCGGGTAGCGTATGAGCAAAGGTTATTGCAGCTCCAGGAAAGGGTAGAGCTAATCACACGGGAAAAAACTTTCCTGGAAGCGCGTTGTGCTGGCTTAGATAGAGACTATCATGCCTCATTGGCTCGAGAGGCTGTAGTGACTGAAGAAGCCGCCAAGCTACGGCAAGAGTATATTGCTTTAAAGGCTAATTATGATACACTTGAACAAAATTTGGCTGCTAGTTCTGAGGAGCTTTTTGCTCAGCGCCAAGCAATGGAAACTAAAAGCCATGAATTGGTTGAATGCCAGCTAAGGCTCGGAATGGCTGAAGATAATCTGGGTTCTTTGCAAAAAGCCTTTTCTGCAGCAGAAGATAAAATTACTGCCTTAAGAGCTGAGTATCAGTTTATTTCGCATGAGAAGGCAAATTTGCAAGGGCAGATTAAGCAATTGCAAACAGTATTAGAAGCTACAGTTTGATAAAAGTGACATTTACTATGAGGTAAATGATAATATAATAGACAAAGTTGTTATTGATGATGACGCTCAAAACAGGATGAAGAAGCTATGTCGTAAGTATAAAATGCCCTCAGATAAGATTAATAGGTTTAATCACATTGTTAATCTTTGGAACTTAAAAGGATTCACTCAGTTTTCTTTGACTGCTGTCGGTATAGCTATTGGGCGCGCTTATTTGGAACAAGAAGGACTTGGTAATTATGACATTAATATTTGGATAAATTAAAATTTTT
>NZ_JAIEME010000022.1 GCF_019752415.1 Nitrosomonas sp. | reverse complement strand
TCTTCACGATCAAGTGGTGTTAACCGTGTTCTTTTGTATATTTTCATGTTCACATCCTCTCAAAAAGATGTAAACAATGCTAATAAAAATTACATTTTAATAAATTGTTTGGGGGATTTGTTGACTTGATTTGTAATTCTATATCAAAATTTTCGTGCTACAGCACGACTGGATTGGCTGCCTGTTTGAATACCCGGTCACCGATATCTGTAATCAGATTGGTTTCTTCTGCAATAGCAATGAGTTTTGCAGGATAAAATGTCCCTTGTTCTAGGTGTTGCCAGCTCCAGCAAGATCGTTTGGATTATCGCTTCAACACAGGACTGATTGTTAATCCCATTTAAAATAATTGTAAACTCGTCACCACCTAAACGCGCTACGGCATCCGTTTCTAGAACACAATTGCTAAGCCGCTTTGCGGCTTTCATCAGCAGCGCATCGCCGATTCTGTGTCCAATGAATCATTTACTTCCCTGAATCGATCGAGATCGGTAAATAATACCGCCAATTGTGTTCCTAGACGGGAAGCATTTATTAATATCGTGATTCAATCGATCGTAAAATATGTTGCGGATTGGCAAGTAAGTCAGAGTAACGAAATTAGCTTGGTACCAGATAATCTTACCAGATTCTTTTGTTTGTGATGTCAGAAAAATTAACGAGGGAATAGCTTGTTATTCCATCTCTGTCATGTACCGTAGTAATACTAAACCCTGCGGGATAGTCATATGCATGGTATCTGTGTTGTACCAATGCAGAGCAAAGTTATCGATTCGGCGATTCAGAAGCTCACAAATGGACTGAGGAGATCCAAAAGATAGAAAACGATCTTGAGTTATTTCATAATCGGATTCGATCAGGACTATTAGAGATTTTGTATAAACAAAGCAGAAGATTTTACAATTTCGGTAAGTTGATTGATAATTGGAGGCATTATAGGGGGGCCGATCAGTGATCGGCCGGGCGAGAATAGATATCTTTTTTATGACGTTTTATCTCCCCGGAGACAAGGTGAATCGAGGCTGGGGAAAGGGATGGTGGAAAATCACTCCGGATGTATTGATCAGATGTAATAGATCATGACGTACTTCCTAGATGAACAATTCATGTGGATTGGTTGTGTAAATTAGAAATAAACGATGAAGAATGGAAAACAGCCAGGTTGCTACTGATTACAGATATCTCTTTGATGGCAAAAGGGGATTGAATTATTCCTGGTGTTGATTGGCTGAACTTATGTTCAATTACTTGGAGCAAATTTTGGGAATAAAGGAAGCACGGCAATAAGTACGACGAACCTTACTGCGTTGGGTTACATCACGATGATAACTATGGTTTGGCACATTTCTCAATTGCTTAAACAGCCAAACATATGACGCGCATTTTGTCGGCATGCGCTTAGTGCAAAGAAAATCTCGGAACTGCTGGACAATTCTGCAGTGGATTATTCAGCCTTTTTTGACACAGTATTGTTGGGCGATGGCGGATGCAACTCGCAAAAAATTCAGGCCACTTGATCAGGGGAAAATCGGCATGCAAGACTTTGGAAATAAAATATATTTAGTTCTTGTTGCGAGTTAATAGAGAGACTGCCATGAAAATGCTCTACATTGCAGAGGATCGTTTTCCACCATTCCGGGTAGACGTAGTGGAGTTGTTCGCCAAGCAGATACCAGCACGGGGTCATCGAGTCGACTGGCTGATGCAGCGGGGACCGGATGCGGTTAATATATCTTCACCCACAAACTGGTTGGGTAATGAAGTGTATCTTACGCCGCGTAGCAGATGCAATGGTTTGCTTGGTCGAGTACTGAATAATATGCTAGGCATGTTGGGGGATTTTATGATTCTGCCTCTGGCATTCAAAGGCCAGTACGACGTAATCCAGGTACGCGATAAGTTTTTTGCCTGCCTCATTGCTTGGATAGCTGCACGACTGACAGGTGCTCGTTTTGTTTATTGGATGTCGTATCCATTTGCGGAATCCAAATTGTATGAAGCACGCAATCGGCTTGTTGCTTATCGCCATCTGGTTTGGCTTAAGGGACAGATCATCTGGGTTTTGCTATAAAAAATCATCTTACCACTGGCCGACCATATTTTTGTCCAGAGCGAACGTATGAAGCAAGATGTAGCACAGAAAGGCATTGCTACCTCCAAGATGACATCGGTATCTATGGGTGTTCGCGCCGATCTGGTGGGTAAAGCTGAAGATGCTATTGCTCCGAGTACTACTGCCCCCTTACTACTCCACCTTGGAGTCATTATGCAATCACGTCAGTCAGAGATGTTGGTGCGTGTGCTTGAGCGGGTGCGGTTGCACTACCCAAATGCTCGTTTGCTATTTGTAGGGGAAGGCCAGCACTCCAGTGATCGACGGGCGGTGGAGGATGAGGCGACTCGGCTGGGATTATCTGTTGATGTTAACGTGACTGGCTTCTTGCCCATGGAGCAGGCTTGGGAACTGGTTAAGCGGGCTGACATTTGTTTGTCTGCGATAGCGCCAATCCCTATCTTTTTGGTTTCATCCCCAACTAAACTCATTGAATATATGGCTATGGCTAAATGCATCGTTGCAAATGAACTTCCGGAGCAATGCCAAGTCATGGAAACAAGTGGTGTTGGGCGCTGTATACCATGGGATGAGCAATCTTTTGCTGACGAAATATGCTCTCTACTAAAAAATCCTGAGTATGCACGGATGATGGCAGCAAAGGGGCCGGACTGGGTGCGGGCACACCGTACATATGACGTGATCGCTGATCGGGTGGAGTCGCAATACCGCAAATTACTCGGACCGATGGATTGAATAATTCCGATCTCTATTCCGGAAAACGTTTCCGCCAGGCCATCCAGCATTTTTTGCTAGGACGAACTGCGCAGGGGATAGCTTCTCTCATTCTTATACTTTGGCTCGTGCGATTATTGATACCGGCAGACTACGGTACCTATATGGTTTTGTGGGGCATGGTAGAAATGATGGTGCCCCTATGTTCATTGGGCATACTTGAAGCGGTAAGGCGCTTCCTTCCAGAGTTGGCAACACGGGGAGCGCCGGGGGCTCTACAATGCTTTGTTCGCTGGATGACCCTAGTTCGTTTCGCTATCATGGTGGCTTGGGCGATGTTAATTGCCGCTTTCTGGTCAGATATCGCTGTATGGATGGGCTTCAGTACGCTACATCAAGATACAACTATCCTTGCAGTGGGACTCATCGTCACCGTTATAGGTTATCGCTTTGCTTCAGAAATGCTGGAGTGCCTCCTAGAGCAGCGCTGGTCACAACTGGTGCATGCTCTTATGCCTTTGGGGCGTCTCGCTGGAATGGTAGTGCTGGTAGTCGCTGATAATCTAACATTGGAGCGATTACTGTGGGTGGATTTGATTGTTTCGCTGATTTGTTTTTTGTTGGCTGAATTCTTCTTAATACGAAAATTGCGGAATTTATCCGGTACTGGTGATTTCCGGATTGGTGTACGCAAGGTAGTCAGTTTCTCCGGATATATGGCAGGGTTTAACCTGCTAAATGCCATTTCCAGTGCTGGTGCGCTACGTATTCTAGTGGCGCGTACCTTAGGAATCGAAGTGGCAGGTATGTTCGCATTTTTGCAGCAGTTACTGAAATTTATCGGACGCTATCTTCCTGCCAACCTTCTATCCAATATTATCCGGCCTATGCTGATTTCTCGCTATGTGGCTGGGGATGTGAACGTGGTTAAACAAGGTATGGCGCTGTTGTGGAAGAGTAATCTAATTGTTATAACCGCCCTCATGGCGATAACAGGCGTTGCGGGTGACGAGCTTATATTACTGGCCAGCAGCGGTCAATTTTCTGATATAGGTATGACTATGCTGATGATGTTATTGGGTTTGGGAGCCACCAGCCAGCGTCAATTGCTTATCATGGTTATGCAGATATTTCCATATACTCGCCAATTAAGCTACTTTAGTATTTTGAACGTGCTGACGCCGTTAGCAGTTATTGTCGGTTCAGATTGGGGATTGCTTGGAGTAGCTAGTGGAATAGTGTTAAATGTATGGCTGACGAGTACTCTGACTTTGTTTTGGTTGAATCGTCAGGTTGGCCGTATTAACCTAGACTGGTTCGGTTTTTTATCTGGGCTCGGTCTGGCCATATTGCTTGCAACCGTAGGCTGGGTGGTTAAAGGTGAGATTGGATCATGGTGGGTGCTGACTATAATGCTTCTAGCCTACGGGCCGGGCTTGGCGCTGGTGAAGCCATTAAACTCGCTTGATATGGCGTTATTGAATCGGGGACTGCGTCAACATGCTCGGTTTTTAACATTTTTTGCGCGAAAGAAATGATAGCAGTGCGGATATAGGACAGGTCAAAGGTCTGATACTTCTGCTGGGTAAACGGTTTAGATACCATTCTATTAGTGAGTTTTATTCAGTCCCCTTTGAGGTTATTTCCCGATTATTTTAGACGAATAGTTGTTTTAATTAACGAAAATAATCGGAAAATATGATCAAAATAACTTTTCTACAGTAGACTGCACTATTCTCGGACAAAGTTATAAGCACTCCCAACTATTGTATAAAATACACAATACCATGAACCATATTTCTCTGTTTGGCTTGAATATTGATGACAAAACACTAGCTGATACCAGCGCGAGTATTGTTTGCGATGCGAAGTTAGGTGTGCGACAGAAGATCTATTTTGTTAATGCTCATTGCATTAATGTAGCAGCCACCAACATTAAGTATCTCAATGTATTACAAGACGGAGCTTTGTTGTATGCAGATGGTAGCGGCATGCGGCTGACCTCTAAGCTGGCTGGTTTCTCGCTTAAGGATAATGTTAACGGAACGGATCTGTTTCCGTTGGTCTGCCGTGATGCTGCAAATTCAGGGATTAAATTGGCGCTGCTGGGTGCGCGTCCGGGTATCGCGCAACGCTGTGCTGACAATATGAGAAATCAATTTCCTAACCTGGAATTCGTTTGGATTCATGATGGCTACTTTAGCCTGGATGATGAAGTGAATTTGATCAATACCATCAATGAGAGCGGTGCGCAAATTCTTTTTGTGGCGATGGGAGTACCCAAGCAGGAGCTTTGGATCGCTCGAAATGCCGATAGGTTGCATGTGCCAATTTTGCTTGGTGTGGGAGCGCTACTTGATTTCTATTCTGGCACTATGCCTCGTGCACCGAGAAGAGTGCGCCAACTTGGCTTAGAATGGTTATTTCGTCTTATCATAGAACCGAGAAGGATGTTTGTCCGTTACGTTGTGGGAAACCCGGTATTTATCCTTCGAGCATTATGGCGGCGTCTTCGAGGCCAGAAATACTTACAGGAAGTACCGCTTATCGAAAGCGTGGAAAAAGGATCGTGTGGCCATGACTGACCTTTAGTAATTATTTTCTTTGGCCAGAATCCCTCTTCATGCTCTTTGCTTTCAGCAGAGTACTTTAATAGATAATCCCGCGGTAAGATCACAAGGTAAAAAATCTCAAGCTGACGCAGATTCTAAAGCTTACATAATTGTCCTACTCATCAAGATCAAACTTTATTTGATCTATACTGATGATTAATAATTTTCCTGCAATATGCTTGAGCAATCGCCAAGAGTACGTTGGCCGATGCCAGCGTACAGCGTGACCGCGCATAGACATGGATTTCGCAATGTGGCAGACCCAGAAAGCCAGAAAACTTTACGCCAGCGACAGCTTTGCGGTCTGGTTGGAATAGGTGATCTACATGCTCAACACCACAACTATCGATCTGTGTTTGAGTGTCTTTCTGTAGACGCATTCTCGCTCCACTAAAGCCACAGTTAAGATGCATAGGCTGCTTGATCCACGTGGCTACTCCATATTCATCCATATCAGCGACGGCAAACATAGCATGGATCTGGGCTTCACCGACTTTGCTCGCTTGATAACCAAGCATAAGTATTTTTTGTAATACGCGCTAAACCAGTCGGCTCTCTCGCTCTGCGGATAAATTTACGAGATTGTGCTACGTCAGGTTCATTGTCTAGGTAGTCGACCCTGAAATATCTGCAAGAACTTGATATTATTTATCAATTCACTTATTCTTAGTGATCATAACGACCGGAAATATTAAAATATCCATGTGTTTTCTGGTCGAAATGGTGATTAAAAATGCTAAGACGTAGCAGTACGATTCATCGACCGCCTTTGTTTGGAACAGATTTGTTGATACTTGATCCCAATGATCCACTGCTAAAGCTTGCATCAGCGATACCCTGGCAAGATTTGAGGAATCATTTTCCATTCATTACACCGCAACGACAGGTGCGCCGAGTAAGCCGATCCGATTGATGGTTGGGTTATTGATACTGAAGCAGTTAGAGAGTTTGAGTGACGAATTGGTAGTAATGCAGTGGAAGCGTAATCCTTATTACCAAGCTTTTTGTGGCATGAAAGAGAATTTCAGCAGAAGCTGCCTTGCCATAGCACGGAGCTGGTGCATTTTCGTAAGCGCATAGGCGCGCAAGGTGTAGAGCGGATCAATATGAGTACGGCAGCAAGGCATCGATCGCCAGTACCGAAAGAGGTAATCTGATCGTCGGCTTCGTCAGTTACGAACAGAACTTGCATGACAGCAATACGTTACCAGAAATCCTGCGTTATGTAGAGATTTCGCGCGAGAAAGCCGCCAAGCAAGCTGTATACGATCGCGACTACCGCGGCAAAGTTGAAGTCAATGGAACGCAGATCATTGAGCGTTTCCTTAAAGTCAATGCAGTACCTCTCGCTAATTCTTACAACATTTGCCGAAAAATCAAATGTATGATTTTTTGTGAAATCTATGTTTTGAGGCAAAACGAAACCATCTGACTCAAGTCAGTTTCTAAAATTGGCTACTTTGTCGCCCCTGCAAAATTCACTTAGTCCTAGCAATGACAGGCATATTATAAGTAAGCTTCGCAGATAAATGGTTGTTTTGCGCGTTAGCGGTTGATCAACTGAAGTAACGCAAAGCGCAACAAAATACCCTTTAGCCCCAAGTGGAGTACTGCCCTCTTCAGCCAGCGCAGGTTGTATCCCGCCGCACACAGCACAGCATGGAGCGCATCTCTCAATTTGCCCTGCAACCGGCAGCGGGTCCACTCGGTGATCCGACTTTAAATGCCCAATCGCAGGCTCCAAGGCCTGTTGGTGCCTAAGCCAACGTCGCTGCGGCTTTGTCAGTGATTTGTACTTGCCGATGCATTCGACTTCCGGGACATGCAGTGCGTAGAGTTTGTTTTTGTCTTTCGGTTGCTGCTTGTGAATCTGCTGCGCTCGCTCCAGTAGCGTGTTCAGATGTTGTAGTAATGCGGAACACTTCAGCTCCGCCATCGCCAATTTTCGTTTGACCTCTCGCAGCACGATACCAAGGATCGTGCGTTGGCGCTTAACGGTTTTTCGCATGCGACGCAATTGCTTGGCATGGGAATAACCACCGGCTTTGTGGCGTAATTCCTTGCCTTCCCTGGCATAAGTCTGTTTCAAGGTAATACCACTCCGTTTGGCCGCTTGAACGATTTTGCTACGCGCAATTTCCAGCAAGCGACTATCCACCGGATGCGCGATCGCTTTTTCCTGGACTGTCGTATCGACGATGATACGTTCGAATCCAGCCGGATTGACCATCTTCGCCTGCACGGCAGCGTCAATTGTTGCTTTCAGAAGCCTTTCAACACCGGGCTCACCAATAGCAGTGCGGAAGCGACCTATCTGAGTAGCATCACAGGGCAGCTTCGGTGTTGTAGTACACCGGTCCGCTGAAATACTGCCAGACCACATTCTCGGACCAGCGGATCACCAGTTCCTCATCACTCAGATTGAATGCGTGTTTCAGATACAGTAAGGAGGCCATTAACCGAATCGGCAAACGCGGCCGCCTCGCAGCACTTACGCCACCAACAGAAATTACTTGGATTGTGCCAAAAATCCCTTAATTTCAATATTTTAAATTAATTGTTCTTGCGCTAAAAAGCTGGTGTAAGTGCTGCTTCGATCTGAATCCACGGCAATTGATTTGCCAACACCGTCAGGGGGGTGAAGGTCAATCATCTGGTCTGGACGCGCATGGAAAAAGTCATCGGTCGGCATTTAAGTTTCCCTAATTCCATCCGGTTTTGATGCCTATATTATAATTTCTTAGGGGTTTCGGCGTTTGCTAATTTGTACGAATTCGAACATTTATAGGGCTCTCAAACGTTTCGCAGGATCGACTATGTAGTTTCAGTAGTTCTGATGATGGCGTTGTTTGTTAGAATTCTGCTAAAATGCGAAATTCTATAAAAGTGTCAAGCAAGGAAAAGTTGTCATGGCTTATGTAGTAACCGAAAATTGTATTAAATGTAAATATACAGATTGTGTGGATGTATGCCCGGTGGATTGCTTCCGCGAAGGGCCAAATTGTTTGGTCATTGATCCCGATGAGTGTATTGATTGCACATTATGTGTTGCAGAATGTCCGGTAGAAGCAATTTATGCCGAGGATGATGTGCCTGATCAGCAGCTAAATTTCATCAAGCTGAATGCTGAGTTGTCAAAAAAATGGCGGCCGATCATTGAGAAAAAAGACGCCCCCCCTGATGCGGACGATTGGGCGAGCGTTGCGGATAAACTGAAGTATTTGCAACGCTAATAAGGATTGCGGTAATTTAGATGCCGCATGTTTGACTTCTCACTATTCCCGCAAATCCCCTTTAGTGAGGTTTTTAAGCGCATAAGTGCCGGTACTACGGTTGTGACACCAAACCGGAGGCTTGCATTGGCGCTTAAAGAAGAATTCAATCAGGATCAAATCAGACTAAAATTGGCGGTTTGGTACTCTGCTGATGTGCTGCCATTTATAACCTTAATTGAGCGTATTTACCTCGATACGCTGTATACCAAGCAAATATCCACTTTGCCGTTTTTGCTGTCCGCAGCACAGGAGCAAGTTCTGTGGGAATCGATTATTCAATCTTCTGCAGCAGGAAAAACATTACTGAGGATTTCACAGACTGCGCAATGTGTTCAGGAAGCGTGGCAACTGGCACATGCATGGCAGCTTATCCCAAAACTGAAAGATTTTTATCCGAATGAAGATGGTAAAGCATTTCTGGATTGGGCGAAATCCTATCAGGAAAAAACGGCTCGTAACCGGCAAACAGACCGGGCGCGTATTTGTGATCTGATCACAGAGCAATACGAATACCTGGATATAAAAAAACCATCTGCTCTGGTTTGCTATGGTTTTGATGTTTTTACGCCGCAGCAAATCACTTTATTAAAGAAACTGATCGCTACTGGATGCGAGGTCGTAATAGCCAATCCGGCAGCTAAGCGTCCATTGGCGCTGGATGGTACCTGGCGCATTGAGTATGTGAGCAGTCGTGAAGAGATTTTTCAGGCGGCAGTGTGGGCGCGGTCCAAAATCGAAGAGGCGGATCATGCAGTTCGTCTCGGCATCGTGGTCCCTGCGCTGTCCAGTCACCGCAGCACACTGATCCGCATTTTTAATGCGGTGATGTATCCGGATATAAGATTTGCATTACCGGGTGCTGTGCGGCCAGTTGCGCCATTTAATGTTTCGTTGGGCTTGGCGCTAACGTCTTATCCACTGATTGATGCAGCTTTTACAAGCCTGGAATTGTTGGATCAAGAAATGGAATTTAGCCGTGTAAGTCATTGGCTACGGTCTCCATTTTTTGCTGGTGGAGAAACGGAAATGACACAACGCGCGTTACTAGACGCACGTATTCGGCGCTATGCCGAACCTGTGATCACTCTGGATCGATTGATAACACTCGTGCAGCAAGCTGGTGAACAAGCAAATTGTCCGATCCTGCTACAACGCTTGTCAGCATTAGTCACCTTTCGTCAAACAAAACTCCCCAGATCAGAGAGCCATGCCGTTTTTGCCAAAATTATTTATGAAGTACTGCAGATTTCAGGTTTTCCTGGAGAGCGCAGTTTGGATTCCACGGAATACCAAACATTAGAAAAATGGCAGGCGTTAGTTGCGGATCTTGCGAAACTGGACCTTGTCTGCGCAAAAGTCAGTTATCTTGAAGCGACCAGTCGCCTAAGGCAAATGGCAAGCGATACATTGTTTCAACCCGAAACACCCGAAGTGCCTATTCAGATTCTCGGGGTGTTGGAAGCGGCAGGGATGACGTTTGATCATCTCTGGGTAATGGGTTTATCAGATGAACAATGGCCCTTGCGTGCCAACCCCAATCCATTCCTACCACTGGAGTTGCAGCGTCGGGAAAAGTTACCTCTGGGGTCTACACTGGAATCACTGGCTTACTGTCGAAAATTGACAAATGGTTGGCTATCCAACGCGAAAGAAGTGATCCTAAGTTACCCCAAACATAGTGACGATCGTGATGGACATGAATTAAAACCCAGTCCATTGATTAGATCAATACCGGAAACGAAACGAGATTTTTCTGTTGTTTCGCAGCATCGTGATCTCATTATCCAATCCTGCGAGCTGGAGCAGATAGAAGACAGCCAGGTGCTGCCCTTGGAACAGGGAATTGCCAATCAAGGTATCAGGGGCGGTACAGCTGTGATCAAAGATTATGCTGCATGCCCATTTCGCGCCTGGGCTAAGCACCGATTGTTAATCGAAAGCCTGAATGTACCGCATGCCGGTTTAAATGCAATGGAACGCGGCACATTAGTGCATCAGGTATTGGCGCAGTTATGGAGTCAACTGAAAACCAAAGATGCGCTCGATACCACGAGTGATCTTGACCTTGAAGAATTGTTGGCAAGTGCAGCAGACAAAGCAATTTTACAGATGCAGCAATATAGACCGATTGCGCTTTCAGGCCGGTTTGCACAGATTGAACAAAGGCGCCTTTTACGTTTAGTGCGTGAATGGCTGGATGAGGAAAAGAAGCGAAGTCCTTTTACTGTCATTGCAACCGAAGAAAAACGCGCCATCCAGATAGGCGAACTGGTATTGAATGCACGTTTGGATCGAGTCGATGAGTTGGAGGGCGGGCAGCATATCGTGATTGATTACAAAACCCGGAAACAATCCGTTCTGACTATGCTCGGAGAGCGTCTGGATGAGCCGCAACTTCCATTGTATCTGGTAATGACCGAAGCACAGCAGCAGGCTGCAGGCGTTGCATTCGCTGCTGTTAAGCGAGGGGAAATGGGATTTTCAGCGATTATACGAGATCCAGATATGTTGCCAGGCGTGAAAATATTCTCGCAAATAAATGCATGCAAACAATTCGATTCTTGGGAGGAGTTGATTGCGGCATGGCAGCAACATTTGATGGAACTTGCGGAGGGTTTTTGCAATGGAGATGCCAGAGTAGATCCAAAGAATTTTCCGGCAACCTGTGAACATTGCGATATGCAATTGTTTTGCCGGATTCATGAGCGGATTGGCGAGAAGCGCATTGAACAGGATAATGAGAATGGTTGATTCTGCGTGCATTCCTGATGCCGATGAGCGTTACCGCGCATTGGATCCTGTGCAATCATTTATCGTGCAGGCGCCGGCAGGCTCGGGAAAAACCGCACTTCTTATTCAGCGCTATCTCCGATTGCTGGCCTGTGTTGATGCGCCGGAAGAAATTGTGGCGATTACGTTTACCAGGAAAGCCGCAGCAGAAATGCGTGCACGAGTTTTGGCAGCGCTCGAAGTGGAGAAGAAGTCTACTGATGCTGAAACTGCCTATGAGAAGGTGAATCGCGAGCTGTCGGCTGCTGTTTTGCAACGAGATCTTCAGGCAGGCTGGCATATCGCCGAAAATCCGGAGCGGCTTCGGATACAAACGATTGATTCATTATGTGCTTCATTGACACGGCAAATGCCGATGCTGTCAAAATTTGGTGCACAACCTGAAACAATCGAGGATGCTTCCGATTTCTATCTTGAAGCAGCGCGGGCTACGTTGGAATTGGTAGAGCAAAACCATGTGATTGCTGATGATGTGAGGCGATTACTTGAGCATTTAGATAACGATATAGCGCGCATCGAAACATTGCTCGCTGAAATGTTGTCGCGGCGCGATCATTGGTTGCGCCATATTCACGGCAGAACCCGAGAGGAGCTGGAAACATCACTGCAAAATTCACGCGGTAACGCATTGCGCTATGTTTTTCGGCTATTTCCAAAGGCAATGCACAATGAATTGCTGGCATTGCTGCGTTATGCTGCTACGAATTTGCTTTCCTCTGAAGCCAAGCCATCGAAGATTAGTTCTTGTGATCGACTAGAAACATTATCGACGGCGGATGTTGAGCACTGGTTCGGTATTGCTGAATTATTGCTGACCAAAGAGGGGGGGTGGAGAAAAAGAATTTCTATCAGCGAAGGATTTCCACCTGGTAATTCAAAGACTGAAAAAGACGAAGCGAAAGTCTGGAAGAATCGGCTAGAAATTCTGATTGAGTCACTTAATCAGGAGGATAAATTCCGGCAAGCGCTTCACGATATGCGACAACTTCCACCGGCTTGTTATTCCGATAAACAATGGGAAGTATTAGGGGCAATAACCAGACTTTTGCCATATGCTGTTGCACAACTCAATATTATTTTTCAAGCCAGCGGTTATGTGGATTTCTCAGAAATAGCGCAGCGTGCATTGATTGCGCTCGGTGATTCTGAATCACCAACAGATCTGGCATTGGCACTGGACTATCGCATTAAGCATTTGATGATTGATGAATTTCAGGATACTTCAATCAGTCAGTTTAAGTTGATCGAGAAACTTGTTGCCGGCTGGGAAGCTGAGGACGGGCGTAGCCTGTTTGCAGTGGGCGATCCCATGCAATCCATTTACCGGTTTCGTGAAGCGGAAGTAGGCCTTTTTTTACAAGCGCGAAGTGCAGGGATTGGTCATCTTGCATTACAGCCGATCACGCTCAGAGCCAATTTTCGTTCACAGCAAGGTATCATTGATTGGATTAATGCTGCTTTTACACAGATCATGCCCAATTGCGAAGATATTGCAACAGGTGCGGTGGCTTTTAGTAATTCGATTGCGACGCATGCTCGGCTTAGTGGCAATGCAGTAAAGCTATATCCTTTTTTTGAAAGAAATCATGTTGCAGAAGCCGAGCAAGTAGTGGAAATTATCACGCAAACGCGACGTGATAACCCAACTGGAACGATAGCAATTTTAGTACGTAATCGTAGTCATTTACACGAAATTGTCGGACAAATAAAAAAAGCCGGATTACGGTTTCGCGCTATTGACATTGAATTGTTGTATCACAAGTCAGTGGTACAGGATTTGCTGACGCTTACGCGTGCACTCATAAATCCGGCTGATCGCCTTGCCTGGTTTGCATTGTTAAGGGCACCCTGGTGCGGTCTTTTGCTCCGGGATATTGCTGCGTTAGCGAGTATAAAAAGGAATGAAGATGATTGTGGTGTGATTGTCAAAGAAATGACTGTATGGGGTTTGATGTGTGATGAGAATCACTGGCATGGTATTTCAACCGATGCGATGGCGCGCATACGCAGAGTGGGAAAAATACTGAAACCTTGTATGGATCATCGACAACGCCGATCCTTGCGCATGACAGTAGAGGCAATTTGGCAAGCGTTAGGTGGTCCGGGTTGTATGAATCCAGTTGAAAAAAACGGGCATTGCATGGCAAATTACCTGGATGATGCCATGATTTATTTGGATTATCTTGAGGATCAGGAAAAAGCCGGTGACATTCAAGATTTGGCAAGCTTCGAAAAGGGATTGACTACACTGTATGCCTCACCAGATCTGGATGCGGATGATACCCTACAGATCATGACGATCCATAAAGCCAAGGGACTTGAATTTGATACGGTGATCGTACCTGGGCTTGGGAGAGCGCCACGTAATAACGATAAACGGTTGCTGAAATGGATCGAGCAGCCGCATAACGAAGTTTTCGATGAGAAGAGCGTATCGGTTTCCGATCTATTGCTTGCACCGATTCAGGAAACAGGAGCAGAAGTTGATTCAATCTATTTATGGATGGAAAAACTGGATCGAGACAAGGAGCAATTCGAAGCCGATCGTTTGCTCTACGTAGCTGCGACACGTGCAAAAAATTTTTTGCATTTATTGGGTCATGTCGGATTGACTTCAGATACTAATGGACAAACAGTACTCAAAAAACCAGTCACCGGGGCATTGCTAAACAGGCTATGGTTACCTGTGCATTCAATTTATGTTAATGCATTAGAAAAAAGTACCGTATCTGGGTGCAATCAGTTGATTGCTAGGGATAGTGAAAAAAATATCGAAAGTATAGATAATCAAAGTATCTATCGATTGAGGTCAGAATGGGTTTTTCCGGATGCGCCAAAATCAGTAGCTTGGCAAGAGTCATATGGCGGTAAACAAATACAAGTAGAAATAGAATTTTCATGGGCGAGTGAAATGGCTCGCCATGTGGGTAATGTTGTGCATCGATGGTTGCAGAAAATTGCAGAGGATGAAATGCATGGCTGGAATACTGTACGCATAGAAATGCTGAAAGATCAGTTTAAACAGAATTTGTTAACCGATGGTATGAGTGGGAATAATAAGGAAGTAGGTTATGCAGTCGAACGTATCATGCTAGCGTTGACGAACGCAGTTAACGATAAACGCGGGCAATGGATCCTGGGTCTGCAGCAATTTGCACAAAATGAATTAAAGATCACTGGCATCGATGATAATGTGTCAATGACTTGGGTGATCGACAGAACTTTCTGTGATTCAAATGGAAACCGATGGATAATAGATTATAAAACAAGTAGTCACGAGGGCTCCGATATTCAAGATTTTTTAGACCGAGAGCAGATGCGTTATCAGGATCAACTCAATCGTTATGCAACTGCCATGCAGCAGATAGATTTCCGTCCAATAAGATTAGGGATTTATTTTCCACTAATAGGTGGTTGGCGAGAGTGGTAAAAATGTGCAAGGCTCGGAATATTATTCTCAATTCACAGAAGAAAATTTTATAAAACTATGGAGGAGGAATTTAACCCTTTACTTATTGTGAGTAAAGGGAAAATTTTAAATTTTTGGATATAAAACCATTAGAAAGTATAGGGGATTTTATGACAAATTACTTGACTTTAAACCCCAAGGTCGACTAGCCTGAGAGGTGTAGCTAAATTGAGTGAAGGAAGTAGGGGTAATTTAGC
>NZ_JAIEME010000073.1 GCF_019752415.1 Nitrosomonas sp. | reverse complement strand
GTTATGCGAAAACTTATTATACCAATTAGGCCTGAATCGGGCCGCAGTACTTGCTCGTTAACGGGACAGCAGTGATAAATAATAGTAACATTATATGCATTAGGCTGATTTCAAGGATTCAGCGTGTTTCTTTTCCGCATATCTCTTGGAAATTCTAAATAACAAGGGCAAGTTTATTTTTAATTCTATATTAGCTATTTGTTTTGGTGCATCCCTGGGTGCCGTGTTGAGATGGCTGCGAGGAATGTCGCTCAATGCACTGTTTCCGGCCATTTCGCTTGGTATACTCGCAGCGAATCTCATTGGCTGTTACCTGATAGGCGTGGCGCTCGCTATATTTGCCCAACATCCTGGCTTTGCACCCGAGTGGCGCTTGCTTGTAATTACCGGTTTTCTGGGTGGGTTAACCACGTTTTTCCACTTTCTCTGCAGAAGTCACGGTGCTGATTCAAGAGGAGCGTATACTTTGGGCCACCGGCGCAATTAGTGCTCATGTGATAGGTTTTTTGGTGATGACGATGCTGGGATTAGCGACAGTTTCAGCGGTCAGAACCATTTGATTCTAAGGAGAAGATTATGATTGGCTATCAACTGACTTTCTTCACCCAGCAAGATCGCAAGCACGATCACATGCCGCTAGGCGAATGGTTGGTGCAAGAAGCCCGGAAACTCAGTATTGGCGGCGCAACGTTGATTGTTGCCACCGAAGGATTTGGACACGACCGTAAGCTGCATTCCGCGCATTTCTTTGAACTGACGGATCAGCCTATCGAAGTGACGATGGCCGTGGATGAGCAGGAAGCAGAACGCATGTTCGCGCATTTGAAGCAAGAAAGTATTAATGTGTTTTATGTCAAAACACCGATTGAGTTCGGCATGACTGGGGAGTCTTGATTCCAGGCTCTAACTTTTCCTCGTTCATCGCGAAGTGCTGGTTCAGTTACACCAAGGTCGATGGGATGTGGACGGCTGGTCTCTCCCGAGATTGCATTTGCGCTCGCCACCATGTTCTTGCTGGCCGGTACGTTTGTACTCCTGTGGATGCGTGACTTATGGATCGTCTGACCCTCGAACGCCACCAAGTTTGGATTTATCTTGCAGCAATTGTCGGAGGGCTAGTGCTTGGCAACGCCCAGCCCTCGCTTGCACCTCGCTTCGAGGCCTTGCTGTGGCCGATTTTGGCGGTGCTGCTTTACACCACCTTCGTGCAAGTGCCGCTGCTGCATACTCGTCACGCCTTCCGTGACCGGCGTTTCGTATTCGCTATCTTGGTTGGCAACTTCGTGCTGATTCCATTAGTGGCCTGGTTAGCGCTGAAGTGGCTGCCCGACGATCCGGCCCTGCACCTCGGCGTGCTGCTGGTGTTGCTGGTTCCCTGTACTGACTGGTTCATCACCTTCACCCAGCTTGGGCAAGGCAACACGGCCCGGGCGATCGCAGTCACACCGCTCAACCTTGTAGTGCAACTGCTGATGTTGCCGATTTATCTGTGGTTGATGCTGCCGGCAGCCGATTTTGGTGCTGCGCTGCGTATGGAAGAGATGTTGCCTGCTGCGCTCGCCTTGATCGGTGTGCCTTTGGTGGCAGCCGCACTGACCGAGCGCTGGGTCGAGGCCAGACCCGAACGAGCGGTTTTGCGGACACGACTGGGCTGGTGGCCTGTGCCACTGTTGGCGGTGGTCGTGCTCCTGATCGCTGGTGCGCAGGTGGGGACGGTACGCGACGCCGCACCGATGTTGCTGAAGGTTCTGCCGGTATTCGTGGGTTTTTTACTGGTTGCAGCGCTGATTGCGCGCCTGCTTACTCGGGTGCTGCGATTGCCGATGGATGCCGGACGCACGCTGGCCTTTAGTCTCGGCACGCGCAATTCCTTCGTCGTGTTACCATTCGCGCTTGCCTTGCCGACAGGCTGGGAGACCACCGTGGTAGTCATCGTATTCCAGTCGCTGGTCGAGTTGTTCGGGATGGTGTTCTACCTGTGGTGGCTACCGCGTCGCTTGTTCAACGAAGCATCGGCCGCTACCATCGAAAGGAGTTCCTTATGAGTGCTACTATTCTAGAATCCACATTGACCTGCCCCGTTTGCAGATACATGCCCGGTTATTGGTTGCTTCCGGACAATTCCAATAACTTCCGTACGCCAACTGGTTCTTCTTTAAGCAAAGGCACGACGGCATAGCGTTGTGCGTGAATAGACGAAACTGTTTCGATTTCTGCTAGCTCGTTAGTAGCGCGCTGGCACAATAAGGGTGAGAGGACAGTTGTTGCAGCAACGCTGTTATTAATGATCCACGCCCACGGCTCAATACCAGCACGGCGCAAATCAACTTGTAAGTTAGCGGCTTCTAGTACTGGCGTAGTTTCAGCCAATGTGACTAGCAGTATTTTGGTTTGCTTGGGGTTTTGCAGTTGCATCATCGGCGTGGAGTAGTGCACGATGGAAGGGTCCATTTGTTTGGTGACCTCGCGGTGATAAGCACCGGTAGCATCCAATAATAATAAGGTGTGACCGGTCGGTGCGGTGTCCATCACGACAAATTTCTTACCCGCTTCGCGGATTATTCGTGAGAATGCCTGAAATACCGCAATTTCTTCGGTGCAAGGCGAACGTAAGTCTTCTTCCAGCAAGGCTCGGCCTTTGGCATCCAGATGTGCGCCCTTGGATTCCAGGACATGCTGACGGTAACGCTCGGTTTCCACATGCGGATCAATCCGGTCTACCGCCAGATTAGCCATCGCCCCATTGAGCGTTTCGCTTAAATGCGCTGCCGGGTCAGAAGTGGTCAGATGTACTGGCAAGCCACGATGCGCGAGGTTCACAGCAATAGCAGCAGCCAGTGTGGTTTTACCAACACCGCCTTTGCCCATGAGCATGATTAAACCGCATCCGTCTTTGGCAATTTCATCAGTCAAACTGGATAAACTGGGGAATGGGATTGCAGTATGCGTAATTTCTTTGCTGCCTTCGTCAGGCAAAGCATCAATCAGTAATTTCCGTAACGCAGTCAATCCGACCAGGTTGAATGATTTAAGTACAATGCGGTCGCAAGGCAATTGGTTGAGAACTTCCGGCATGGCCGCCAGAGCATCTTGTTCGCGCTGGAAGATTGCAGCAGCTAAAGGATCTCGTGACGTTTCGGCTTGCGGCAGCATGCCATTGATCACCAGAAATTGTTTCGTCAAGCCGATAACCGTTAATTCTTCATGCGTCCGCGCTACCTCGCGTAACGTGGCTTGTTGCGCACGAGCCACCAATATCAATCGGCTACGCTCCGAGTCAGCGAGAGCATCTACTGCTGCTTTGTACTGAGCACGCTGTTTTTCCAGACCAGCTAATGGGCCAAGACAAGAGGCATCGCCTTTGCCTTCCGCAAGAAAATCACTCCACGCGCCGGGCAATTGCAGCAGCCGAATGGTGTGGCCGGTCGGCGCGGTGTCGAAGATAATATGATCGTAGTCCGCAGTCAGCACCGAATCGGTCAAAAGCGCGGTAAATTCATCGAAGGCGGCTATCTCGGTCGTGCACGCACCGGATAATTGCTCTTCGATACCTTTGACTACTGCATCCGGCAGCACACCGCGAACCGGACCGACAATGCGGTCGCGGTAAGCTTGAGCCGCTGCTTGCGGGTCTATTTCCATGGCGGCTAAACGGGGGACTGCGGTAATCGCCGTAACCTGATTCCCAATCGTGATACCGAATACCTGGCCAACGTTAGATGCCGGATCGGTACTGACCAATAATACCCGTTGACCGGCATCGGCCAACGTAATCGCCGTAGCGCAAGCCAATGACGTTTTGCCGACGCCGCCTTTGCCGGTAAAAAACAGGAAGCGCGGCGGCTGATTGAGAAATTTGAGTTTGGTCATAGGATGGGACCGAGATTACTTTAAGGAAGCTCTAACAGGCCGTTGAAAAACTATCTGCGTTGCCGCTGCGGTGTTAAAAACATATTCAAAATGCTCATTTATTAAGCATAAACTGCGCTTTTTCGCCTGTTTTGCCTTGCATCGGCTACCTCGAAAACATTTTTCAACGGCCTGCTAATTAAATCCTTCGACAGGCTCAGGACGAATGGTAATTTTGTCATTTCGAGCATAGCGAGAAATCTATGGTGTTGATTCGTAAAGATTCCTCACTGTGTTCGGAATGACAAAGAGGGGTTATTCAGAATTTCCTTAGCAACAGCCGCCGCAACAACTCGATTCTTCGACTTCTTCCTGCAAAGGAATCCCCGCCCAGCGCGCGAGTTCGCTACGTTGCGGATAACGGCCTGCCAAGGCCACTTCTCCGTCTACCAGTATTAATGGCAGCGCTTCAGCACCGGAGCGTTCCAGGAATCCTTTCACCGTGGAATTGTCCGCAAAAGCCATGGGTTGCTGCGCCAGATTAAAACGCTCGATTGCGACATCGTGCTGCTTGACCCAATCGACATCAGCGGAAAAACCGACCAATTCTTGGTCTACGTCGGAACCGCAAACGCCTGAGCTACAGCATGAAGCAGGGTCAAATACATGGATAGTTGCCATTTTGATTCTCCTATAAAGTTAAACTAACAAGGTTGCGATACAATTCAATTCAATTCAATTCTGCTTTCAGGCATTCGCGGTTATGTTGTGATTCATGCAATGATAACCTCATTGAATGCTCAGCCACATAGCGAGGGTGGCCAGTGTGACAAGCAATGCTGGCACAGTCAACACAATCCCCACCTGGAAATAATATCCCCATGTGATAACCGTATTTTTCCGCGCCAATACATGCAACCACAACAAAGTTGCCAGGCTGCCAATCGGAGTGATTTTCGGCCCCAGATCACAACCGATCACGTTGGCGTAAATCATGGCTTCCTTTACCACACCAGTCGCACTGGTTGCGTCGATCGACAACGCGCCGATCAGCACCGTGGGCATATTGTTCATGATGGACGATAAGAAGGCGGCCAAAAAACCAGTGCCGAGCGTTGCACCCCACACGCCATAACTGGCGAATACATCAAGCAGGCTGGTAATGTACCCGGTTAAGCCTTCATTACGCAAACCATACACCACTAAATACATTCCCAGTGAAAAAATAACGATTTGCCACGGCGCTTCGCGTATTACCTTACGCGTGTTAATCACATGACCGTGCGCTGCCACCGCGAGCAGTATTAGCGAGCCGGCGGCAGCCACAAGACTGATGGGCACACCCAAAGATTCGAGACCAAAGAAGCCGATCAGCAGCAATGCCAACACTACCCAGCCAGCACGGAATGTTGCTCGATCGCGTATTGCTTCATTGGGTGCTTTCAGTTGATTGACATCATAGCTAGCCGGAATACTGCGGCGAAAATAAAGGAAAAGTACGCCTAAACTTCCTGCTACTGAAGCGAAATTGACCGGAATCATCACCGAGGCATACTCGGTAAAGCCGATCTTGAAATAATCAACCGAGACAATGTTCACCAAATTAGATACCACAAGCGGCAAGCCGGCAGTATCGGCAATAAAACCCGCTGCCATAACGAAGGCGAGCGTAGCAGCCGGACTAAATCCGAGCGCCAATAACATCGCCATCACGATTGGGGTTAGAATCAAGCTGCGCCATCGTTGGCGAACAGTGCTGCAACCCCCGCACCGAGTAATACAATATAGGCAAATAATAAATACCCATTGCCGCGCCCCCAGCGCGCCACATGCAATGCTGCCCACTCAAAGAATCCCGCTTCGTCGAGCACTAGGCTGATAATAATGATGGCAATGAAAGCTGCTGTTGCATTCCAGACAATATGCCACACCACCGGAATGTCACTGAGCTGCACTACGCCAAGAAGCAATGCTGCGGTAGCGCCAAGCAGAGCGCTCCAACCGATACCGAGACCGCGCGGCTGCCAGATAACCAGCACGAGCGTAAAAATGAAAATGAGTAGGGCAATCAACATATCAATATGGGCTCATTGCTATCTTGTCTTGGTCTGTGGTTATCACTTTGTATGCGGCTGTTTAAATTTCAAAATACTGATGTAATCCAATTTCGCCTTGAGCGCGGAGGGATCCTGGCGCAAATCGTCTAATGGCAGGGCTAATAAAGTCTCGATACCCTCGCGCAAGGTACGATAAGCCTGTGTGAATGCCGCATTGATCTCTTCTTCGGTTCCGGCGGCTTTGGCTGGATCATCGACACCCCAATGCGTACGCAGCGCAGGGCCAAGATATGCCGGGCAAGTTTCACCGGCCGCGTTACCGCAAACAGTGATCACGATATCCGGGGTCGCGGGTAAGTTGTCCCATGACTTACTGAAAAATCCCTCGGTTGGGATACCTTCACGTTCAAGCAATGCGAGCGAACGCGGATGAACTTGGCCGGTTGGTTTGCTGCCCGCGCTCATTGCATGCCAGCCTGCGGGTGCAAGGTGATTGAAAGTAGCTTCCGCAAGGATAGAGCGGCAGGAATTTCCGGTACAAAGAAATAGTACATTCATGATCACGCCGCGCAGCAGGACTCGGTTTTGGCCGGGATGGCCGTATCCTGGCCAAATACCGGAATTGCTGACAGCGAATGAAACGCTTCCCAGGCGATGCTTTGCGGATCAACAGTCCAGTATTTATTCGATGCGGCATAACAGCATTGCGCGCTCTTTTGTTCCGCAGCAGGCAAATCGGCTTCCGCCAACCGTTGATTCATCGCGTTTAACGCTTCTTCCGAATCAACTTGGTTTCCTACATGATCCAAACCCGGTTTTGCTCCTCGGGCCGATATCGCGAAATTTATATTCGGTGCCGAATAACGCGGAATAAAATGGATGTTATCTTGCAAATTGAAGACGGAGATATGTATATGAAAACGTTTTATAATGTTGCCTCCTTGGCTGTATAAATAGGAAATATATTTTAGCTATTATTTTTTTCATCACAGCAAACTTCAACGGGACTGCAAGGGATACCGGCACAACAATTCTCAGTGAGATAACCTAATAGCCCATTCATGGTTTCAAAATTTGCCGAGTAATAAATAAAGCGACTTTCCTGCCGGGCAATCACCAGCTCTGCATACGTCAATTCTTTCAGATGAAAAGATAGCGTTGCATTAGGAATGTTCAATTCCTTGGCAAGTTGACCCGCCGGCAGTCCCGGTTCTCCAACTTGAACCAGCGTCCGGAATATCGTGAGACGGGTTTCGTGGGCTAGGGCACCCAAAGCTTTAATAGCAATACTCATTCTCATATTTCCAATATATTAGAAATATATTTTTCTGTCAATGTTCTTGATTGAACTTGCGATTCCCCGCGGTCTTGCCGCGGGGATAGGTGCAGAGCGCGCGGAGTAAATTTATTCAAGCAGCTGCAAAATGGGGCATTTTTTATTATTGCTGATCATGGTAATCAATTTGTCATAAGTATTTAATCTTATAGTTATAAGAATGTCATTTATTGAAGCTATAGTTGACGCTAGAGTCAAAAATGCTTTTAAACCAATAAGGAGGAAATTATGAGCAGCAAACTTCACCCCGACGGTAAACTTAATCCTAGCGACGATAGTACCAATGACAGTGGAAACAGCAGCATTTTGGAAATAATCGAACAACGCAAACTTACACGGCGCAATTTCCTTAAATCATCGGTGAGCGCCACAGCAGGTGTTACTGCTTTGACAGTAATGAGTAGTTCGGTTGTTGATGGATTATTGAATTATGCCGAAGCAGCACAAAATCCAATAGGGACAATTGGCTTCATACCTATAAGTGCTAATATTTCACCCATGACTGATGGAGTCACTGTGCCAGTGGGGTATTCAGCTAAGGTCTTGGTATCCTGGGGAGATTCCTTGACCGCTGAACCACATTGGGATACTGTTGGAGCCATGGATGAAGCAACCCAGCTTCACTGCTACGGTGCACACACTGACGGCATGCACTACTTTCCATTTCCTGGGCCATTTGGCAATAAACGCGGTCTTTTGGTCACTAACAGCGAATATTGCGATCCTCCGCTGGTGAACAACATCACTCCCGCAGCTAACTACGCCACGACCGCGATTACGCTCGACATGGTACGGGCTCAGCAGGTTGCGCATGGTATCAATATTGTTACGGTTGATAAGAAAAACCAGCAATGGCAAGTCAATCGGCACTCACTTCTAAATCGCCGCATCACGGGTAATACACTATGCAAAATCAGCGGCCCTGCCGCCGGACACGATTTGATGAAAACCACTGCCAATCCTGCTGGTTTTCGAGTATTGGGCACACTCAATAATTGCGCACACGGTTATACACCTTGGGGTACCTATCTAACTTGCGAAGAAAACTGGAATGGTTATTTTTCCAATGAGACTAGCGATGTGGCTGGGGAGTCGGATCCGGATCGTAAACTTAAAATTCTTCAGAACCAGGCTCGATATGGCGTGGTAAAAGGGGGTTTCGGTTATCGCTGGCACGAAGTTGACGAGCGTTTCCGTGCTGATTTGCACCCTAATGAAGCCAATCGCTTCGGTTGGGTCGTGGAGATTGATCCATGGGATCCGCAGAGTACCCCGATTAAACGTACGGCCATGGGTCGAATGAAACACGAAGGCGCACAAGTGGTCATCGACAAGCATGATCAGATTGCTTTCTACATGGGTGATGATGAACGCAATGAATATATCTATAAATTCGTATGCCGCTGGAAGCTAGATCGCAAAAATCCCGTTAAAAATCGCCACATGCTGAATCATGGGACACTGTATGTGGCTAAATTTAATGCGGATGGGAGCGGTCAATGGTTACCTCTGGTATGGGGTCAAAATGGATTGACACAGGAAAATGGTTTTGCCGATCAAGGCGAAGTGCTCATTAAAACCCGCCAAGCAGCCGATCGTTTGGGAGCTACGATGATGGATCGCCCCGAGTGGGGAGCAGTACATCCGTTGACCGGGGATATGTACATGACACTTACCAACAACAGTCGCCGCGGCAATACTCCGGCTTCAAGCAATAATGTAGACGGCACCACAAACGCAGGTAGTTCCAATCCATCCGTGGACGCTGCCAATCCGCGCCCGGACAATGATTTTGGTCAGATCATCCGTTGGCAAGAAGACAAAAGATTAGTGACAGCCACCACCTTCAAATGGGATATATTTGTCCAATGCGGTGACAAAGTTACTGCCAAGAGCTTGGGCAGCAGCTACAATCCTGCCGGTCACGATGGTTATATGGGCAACATCAATGGCGATGATTATGGTGCACCCGATGGCCTGTGGTTCGACAGGGATGGTCGCCTGTGGATTCAAACTGACCAGGTCGGCGATGCCAGCGGCGATTGGGTGAACATCGGTGGTAATGTGATGATGTGTGCTGATCCATCCACTGGCGAGACTAAGCGTTTCCTCACCAGTCCTCCCCATTGTGAGGTAACTGGCGTTATCACTACTCCTGATAGCAAGACAATGTTTGTAGGTATCCAGCATCCGGGGGAAGACTGGAAAATCGACTTCACCGACAATTCTACTTGGCCAGATAACGGGTATAACGGTCCAACTACGTTTACTGGATCATCCGTATCTAAGCCACGTTCTTCGGTAATAGTTATTACGAAAGATGATGGAGGAGTGATTGGAAGTTAGTGTTGTAAACATCATACTTAATCCTTCTGGGTTTAATTTCCCATCCCTTAAGGCGAAAGCAGGTTGAGAAGCAACAGATTGAAGAGCGTAGTTAGTACCCCACTGTTCGCGGTGGGGTACTTCATGACGCAGTAGTCTCAAATGGGTAGAATACAAACAATTGCCGTAATTTCATCATCTTATTGCTATCGACCAAAATGACGCCCCTATCATTAGAATCTTCTCAATTTCGCACGACCATTAACCCAGATGATCTGGGATTTTCGGATACTTCGGGATTACTGCAACGTCCATTATTCTGGATCGGGCATAAGCGGGTGGAAGTGGTTGTCCGATTTGGTCTTGGCATGATGCAGCCGAGCTATCTTTTGCTATTCTGATAGATTCTTTATGAAAAATCCCGGGTCAATCAAAGCTCAATCCGGTTTCTTCCATAAAAACGGTCAATTCGTTAAGCACTTTCTGGATATGGGTTATATCGAGTCCAATGGATTTGGCCGTACTTTCCAACAGCGGATCGTCACGTTTCTCGTTATAAATGCCATACCCGGCGCATTTTGCCAGCAGATTCCCTAACGATACGGCAAGCAATTCTCGTGTAACAGATGTTGCTTGGTCGGGGGCTTCGTGAAATTGTGCGACTATCGTAATTTCAGGCGGTAACTTCCAGACTTCCAGGAGCTTGCGTCCAAATTGACCGTGATGCTTTTCCAAGAAAGCATCCATTGTGTCTTTGGAAGTAGCCGGATCGATGACTTCCCGGACTTGCAGTTCCGAGATGACCTGCAGCAGAAAGAGCTTGCCGATATCGTGCATCAATCCCATGAAGAACACTTCACTGGGTTTGGAGAGCTCTGCAAGTTGTGCGATCCGGTAAGAAGCATGTGCGCACGCTACACCATGTTTCCACAGATCTTTCAAGACATCCTGGTAATTCGGGTTGCGAGCCATATATAAAGCGCGATTCGCGATGATATCGACGTATTCCTTAGTTGTATTCAGACCCAGAACATTGATCGCTTGGTCGACCGTGGTGCTTTGCCGCAATCCTCCATAGCGTGGAGAATTGGCTACGCTGATCAGTTTGGCACTGATCACCATATCGTTTCTGAGTAAAATTGCGATTTCTTCGATCCCGGCATCTCTTTGGATCAGCCGATCCATTTCAAGACTGATGCTGGGGAAACTCGGCAGATTAATTTCTCCATTGTTCAAACGTTTGGCAATTTCCTGCAACATGGACGCACGTTTCTGTTGATTGGTTGGAAGTGCTTTGTCAGTTGAACGCACTTCAGCTTCTTCACCGGATTTTGTTTTGAGTTGTGCTTCCAACTCCGCAATATATGCTTTTTGAGCCATGATCGTGCGATTCAATTCTTGCTGGTCACTAAAAGCAAAGAGCATTTCGCGCACGGCCATTTCTAACACAGAATTTAGCTTACCGGTTTTGACACAATAATTGAATGCGCCGATTCGGCGGGCCTTAATGGCGCATACAGGGTCATCGGGAGGGGTAATAAGCAGGACGGGGATATAGGCTTTGCTGCAAACCTCCATCAGAAAATCGAGTCCTTGCGACTGCGTAAAATTTACGTCCAGGATGATGGCATCAATCCCGTCGAGATTGACTGGTTTGTTATCCCAAGAGGCCATTAAATGTAAAGTATAGTTGTTGAGTACTGCCTGGATGGAATCCAGTTCATTCCGCTGACTGTTACAAATTAATATCCGATTCATCATTACCCTTAAAATTACAAATTTATAAAACCGAGTACTTTGAGTAGTGAAATGCTGGCTTCAAGGTTATAGTACAAATGTCATGACCTTTTCGGATAAATTACTTAAAACTTTACGGTAATTCCTACAAATAATTCTGTATTCTTAAATCTAAATGAGGACCTCAAACGCATTAAATTCCACAAAATACAGTGATCCTAGATAACCGATACCTGACTGATTGGATTACTCAATGACGCGAACGCCGCTAAATAGGTACAATACCGGCAATTCGCGAGAGCTCTCGCTTTATGGTTACGAACCCAAACATGTCGACCCAATCTTTAGATTCTTCCCAATTACGCATCACCATCGACCCGGATTCTCTGGGGTTTTCAGATACTTCGGAATTACTGCAACGGCCGTTATCCTGGATCGGACAGGAGCGGGCGGAAGTGGCTGCGCGTTTTGGTCTTGGCATGATGCAACCGGATTATCATTTGTTTGTGCTGGGGGAGGCGGGATCGGGACGCACTTCCTTGCTGCATCAAGCGATGATTGATGCAGCGGCTGACCAGCCAACGCCAGCGGATTTGTGCTACCTGTATAATTTTATCGCGCCTGAGAAGCCGTTGGCTTTGTACTTGCCTGCCGGGCAAGGGCGGGTGCTTCGCCAATCGTTGCTGCAATTGGCAAAATCGCTGCCGGCGGAAATCGCGCAATGCTTGAGCGGGCAAGACTTCAAGCTCAAAAGTGATCACACTGAGAAGAAATTCAAAACGGAAGCGACGCAAGCGTATGCCAAGCTGGACAAGATTGCGGAATCACTGCATTTCACCATTCACCGCGAAGACGAGCAAATTGTTTTTACTTTGCTGGATGAAAAGGGCGAAATTCTTACGGCAGAAAATTTATTAAAGCTGCCCAAGGCACTAAGGTCTGAAATCGAACAGGCCGAGCAAACGTTACATGAAGCGATTGTGCTGTATTTTGAAGAATTCCATCGCGCTGAGAAAGAGAAGAATGTGACGTTGGCTGCACTCCAGCGTCACAGCGTGCAACCTTTGTTGAATCTTGCATTGCAGAAAATCCAAAATGAATTACAGAAACAGGAGCGATTGAGTATTTATTTTGAACAGATGGAATCGGATATTCTCGATAATCTGGCTCTGTTTGAAACGGATAACGCCGATGAAGAGAAGCGGGAAACACAATTGCATCAGATTTTCTCGCGCTATCAAATCAATCTCGTCGTAGATAATGCGGATTTGCATGGCGCGCCGGTCATTATTGAAGATAACCCTTCAGCGTATGCATTATTTGGCAGTATCGATTATCAGTTTGAGAACGGCAAACTAAAAACCAATTTCATGCGCATTCGCGCCGGTAGTTTATTAAAGGCGCATGGCGGGTTTCTCATGTTGCACCTGGATGATTTATTGACGGATGGCCAGTTATGGGTAAAGCTACGGCGATTCTTGCGCAGCAAACGGTTGCAAATTGAAGAACCCGGCTCCGCACTAACCGCCAATACGCCCGTATCGCTCGAACCGGAAGCGGTGGACGTGAATGTCAAGATCGTCTTGATCGGGTCACGGGATGAATATTATGAATTGGAGGAAATTGATCCTGAATTCATGCGGCGCTTCCGTGTGAAAGTGGATTTTTCCGGAAGCTTCATCGCCAGCGCGGAAACTTACCAGGCATCGTCTGTTTTTGTCGCGCACGCCTGCGAAGCGGCAAAGTTACCGCATTTTTCTGCCGCCGCAGTCGCGCGGTTACTGGAAGAATCGCATCGGGAAGTGGAGGATCAAAAACGCCAAAGCGCAATTTTTGCGCGCACCGAAATGCTGGTGCTGGAGAGTGCTGCCTTATGCAGTGCCCGTCACGGGCGTATCGTGGAAGTTACGGATATTTCCGCAGCGCTGCAAGCGCGCACACTCCGCCATAATTATCCGGATTTGCGCTTGCAGGAATCCATTATCGAAGGTGAAATCGCCATTGCATTACACGGCGCGGAAGTAGGGCAACTCAACGCATTGACGCAGATCGATTTGGGCGATCATCGCTTTGGCACGCCGGTGCGGGTCACTGCACGCACTTTTGCCGGGGAAGACGGGATACTGAATATTGCCCGTGAAGTGGACATGTCCGGACCGATCCACGATAAGGGCATGTTCATATTGCAAAACTACCTGACCGGACTCTTTACGCATATTGCGCCGATTGCACTCAGTGCGTCGATAGTTTTTGAGCAGGAGTACTCCAACATCGAGGGGGATTCCGCTTCCTGCGCTGAGTTTTTTGTCTTGCTGTCATCGTTGGCCGAAGCGCCGCTGAAACAAAGTATTGCGGTGACCGGTGCGCTGAATCAATACGGTGAGGTGCTGCCGGTGGGCGGGATTAACGACAAAATTGAAGGGTATTTCAAGCTGTGTGAAAAAATGGGTTTAAACGGTGAACAAGGTGTGCTGATTCCGCATCATAACCGGCAGCATCTGGTACTGGATCACAAAATTATCGAAGCCGTTGAGAAAGGCTTGTTTGCAATTTATACGATGGAACATGTGACACAGGGTCTGGAATTGCTCACTGGCTGCCCGGCGGGACTTACCGAACAAAGCCGGTCAATGGGGTACTCACCGGATACGGTTTTGGGGTATGCACAGCGAGCATTGCTGGTTTTCCGCCGCGCTTGTCAGTTGACTCAGCACCCTAAAACCGAGCATAGACGGCTGCCATCGCGCGCAGAGAAATAATCGTCACAACGTGGTTTCATCACTTTCGTATATCAGGGGTGATTTTCATGGAGTCTCTGAATAACCCATCTTTGTTATTCCGAATGTAGTGAGGAAACTTTGACAATCAATAAAACAGATTTCTCGCTATGCTCGAAATGACAGTTATTCAGAGGTTCCTTATGTTATTGCATCATATTTTAGATCACTACGAAATCTGCATTCGTCATGGCTAAACCAACCCCAACCGTAGCGATTTGTGTTGCCAAACCAGCGCCATTGGCATCGGCGTCATAAAGCAACGCTCCCGTAACGTTGTTGTAGATGATGAAATCATTAGCATCCGAAGCCAAAGTACCGATTCTAAACTGACCCGCAGCCAATGAGCCAGTAGTTGTCAAAGCGGCGAATACAGCATTTTCTAATTGAATTGTGTCATCCACCACAACAAAATCGGTGATTGCGTCAATGTGGCCCGCGCTAGTAAATTTGAATGTGTCTTGACCGCCGCCGCCGGTGAGCGTGTTATTGCCTGTGCCTCCATCGAGAGTATCATTATTCCCGCCGCCGTTCAGTTGATTAGCTGCTGAATTTCCAATCAAACTATTGGCCAATCCATTGCCGTTACCATTGACTGCCGAAACCCCTGTCAGCGTTAGGTTCTCCACATTAGCAGGCAAGGTGCGGGTGATGCTGCTACTGATTTTGTCTGTGCCTTCATTGAGATTTTCAGTAACGATATCACCGGCGTTATCAACAATATAATTATCATTACCAAGGCCACCGATCATGTTGTCAGCACCTGCTTTGCCATCAAGCGTGTCGTTACCAATACCCCCATTCAGTTGATTGGCTGCTGAATTGCCAGTTAATTTGTTATTGAGATCATTACCAGCTCCATTGATAGCCAATACACCCGTCAATGTGAGATTTTCTACATTGAGGGGTAAAGTCAAGCTGATGCTGCTTTTGACGGTATCCGTGCCTTCATTCAGGTTTTCAGTAATGACGACGCCCGCATTATCGATAATATAGGTGTCATTGCCTAAACGGCCTATTAGATTATCGTTGCCGCCTTTGCCGTTGATGGTATCGTTAAATTTAGTTCCTTTGATAGCTTCACTAACCGCGCTGCCAGTCATGGGTAATCCACCGGTGAGACGAATTGGGTCACTGTCGCCAATTTGTAACCACTCGACTTTAGGGTCAAGTAGCTGACTGTTGAGATGAATGGTGCCAAAGCCATCGACAATAATTTGCACACTGTCAGGATCGAAGTACTGAGCTCTACCCACTATACGCACGGCGGAAGCAGGAATATCGCCTGGATTCGTGCCAGTGATAATATGGATCGTGTCATCGGTTCCGCCATCAGGTAAT
>NZ_JAIEME010000055.1 GCF_019752415.1 Nitrosomonas sp. | reverse complement strand
CCTATTGCCAGTACATTTGTACTATGCAGCGTGATAAATCATTTGAATTCTCTACAGTAAATGAGTGTGGCAAACTGTGCAGGTATAGGCTCTCGCAGTGTTAATCAGAAAGTGCAATGATCAAAAATAAGAAGTGGCGTTTGAGTTAAATCTGGTATCTAGAGAATCTAGCAGTATTCTTCTTTTGATTCCCTATCAGGTCGATAGGATTTTGATGTACTTCAGGTCAGTAATGTTCGGGAATTTAATCAAGATCAACGATGCAGAACTCGATGAAATGGTAAAGAGGTCTCCTGGAACTGTCCAACCTAAGAGTAGAATTAAGCTCTGATATGGATAGTTAATCAAGCTCAGGCAGCCTGATAAATTGCTTGATAATAAACCTCATTGTATCAATTACCCCTCCCGTAGCACCCTTGGTCATCAATCCATGTGATTGAGAAGCTGTTCATTGATAGAAGCTAGCAAACCAGCTAGTCGGTCGTCGTTGGTTACCAGCCGATTACAGAACCGACACAAAGTGGTTTCGTCCGGTATCTGATACCGACAAAGACAAACCAAAAAATTTTATAAAATCAATCCGCACATACAGCGCTTGCTCCAATGGTCTTCTTTTAACCACCTCTATAAGATCTCTGCATAACCGGTTATCTTGCCGTGTAAAATTTGTAATCATTTGATTTATGAATGTTATAAGCGAATAGAAAAGTCCATAAACACAGTTATGCAGCGGTCTTTCTATTTTAGTTGACTATTGCACTGGCAGGAGAGGTTGTGCAGGAGTCTTACCCTTGATTTCAAATCGGCACCAAAATATTTTCTCGGTAATCCTCGTCAATACTCTGGGTTCTATCGTTTCAACAGCTGATTTAACCGGACACTACTGATGGTCTATAACTTTAAATGAATGTATGCAACGACAATGAGCTAGAAAAACCCAAAAAATCTTTGTTCAGATGAAAATTGAACCAAAAATAGCGGCAAGGAATGTATGGCTTCACATTCAGGAGTACTGAAAAAATTTCAATGACTATTTCATTATCTGAGGTAGTACGCCGGAATCGGAGAATTGGCTAAGTTTTCTGCTTGTCTTCGAAGCTTTATCATTTTTTTTATTAATTAATATAGCTTGCCTCAAATAAATTTTCTTATCGCTAACTGAGCTTCTCTTGGTTACTTTAATTTCCATTCTCCGCGAGGTTTACTGTGAAAAACTTTGTCTTGATTAGTTGTATTTTTTTAATGATTCTCTTGACGGCACAGAGCTCTCTTGCACAAAAACATATTTATCTTGCACCTGATGATCACACTGATTATATGTGGAGTGGGGATGAAGTCGAATATGAAAATGCTTTTTTGACAATGACCGATTTTTATCTCAACCAGATAGATGCAACCAAAGGAAATATTTCGCACCATCAAGCCCGTTGGAATGCTGATGGTAGCTTTTGGATGTGGGTTTATCAGAAAAATCGCTCCCCCACTCAGTTTCAAAGATTAATTAGCCGGATCAAGAGTGGTCACTTCAGCATGCCGTTAAATGCACTCGTGTTATCCAATGGCGGCACACCCGCAGAGGCTGTTTTGCGCGGGATGTATTATCCAGGCCGGATTCAACGTGCCTATAATGTTGATTTTCCAATTGCCATTGCAATGGAAAATCAAACCCTGCCGTATGGCCTATCATCGCTTTGGGCAGGATCGGGCGCAAAATATTCGTGGAAAGGTGTTTGCAACTGCGCTTCACACGTCCCCCACTTGAGCAATCGCGATCGTGAAATTTATTATATGGGTGGACGCGATGACAGTCGTGTCTTGATGAAATGGAATTCAGTTTTCCTCAATCATAGCCTAATTGGCGGATATGCCGAAGGCCGCGATCCTTATGCAGCAATCGATTTTGTAGAAAATGATCTTGCCTTTAATTCAAGCTACCCTTTTCCAATTATCGGTATCTTCGGGAAAGGTGAAGATGACTTAAAAACCCTTGATAGCGTGTTTGTTACTGCCGCAAAAAATCTAACGAATGCCAATCGTAAGGTCATCGTATCTAATCAATTGGATTTCTTTGATCATTTTGAAACCAATCACGGTGCAGACTTGGAAACCTTTGCAGCCAGCTATGGCAATGAATGGGAACTCTATTCCGCATCTATGTCTGAAGTTTCAGCGCGGGTCAAGCGTGCAATCGAGAAGCTTCGTAGCGCGGATGCGTTAGCGACACTCGTTTCACTACAAGATCCTACCTTCATGGACAGTCGAATTGAATCACGCAATAAAGCAATGCTCAATTTCGGTTTGTATTATGAGCATAATTGGACTGCCGATGGACGTGTTACACGCAATGCCCGGGCAGAATGGCAACGTAAGATAGAAAGAGAAATTTCTTCGTACGTCAACACGCTCTATAAAGATGCAAAAGAACAGCTCGGCACAATGATTACCAAAAGTGGAGCCAATCAAAAATTCTATGTATTCAACAGCATGAGCTGGGAACGTACCGATTATGCGGATTTTCCCATTCTCAATAAGAACTTGGTGCATGTGGTTAATACTTCCACTGGAGAAGAAGTTCCTCATCAATATATATCGATTAGCGGAAAAAATCACATCAGGATTCTGGCAAAGAATATACCCTCGGTTGGTTACCAAGTATTTGAAATCATAAATGGCGCAGGAACTTCCTTTCCAAATGCAGCAACTGTCACCGGAAATATCATTGAAAATGATTTTTACCGAATCACCGTTTCCAATACAGGCGCCATCACGAGTTTGATTGACAAGAAACGCGGCAATCGTCAATTTGTGCGCACAATTGATGGCAAAACAGTCAACGACCTAGGCGGCATTGGAGGAAGCCTTGCAATCGAAAGTATTGGTCCGGTCAGCGTTACCTTACGCGCCACATCCCTGAATCCACACTCCCATACCACGCGTATCACGCTGATTCGTGATTCAAACCGCATTGAGATTCGTAATAGCATCACGCAAAATTTCAGCGATATAATGACATGGAATTATTCCTTTAACATTAACTCACCGGATATCTGGCATGAAGAAGTGGGAGCAGTCATTCGCGCCAAACTTCTGCCAGATGGCGGGCATTATTCACCCAGAAATGCGCGCTATGATTGGTTGACAATCAACCATTTTGCCGATGTATCCGGAGGCGGTGTAGGTGTTACGCTATCAAACGCCGATACGTATTTCATGAAACTGGGCGACAGTACACATACTGTGTTTGATACCGCTACACCACAAATCAATATCCTGGCTGGCGGACAAGTCGATGGCCCTACTCTGGGAATTCCCAATCAAGGCGGCGATTCGTGGTTTCTGCAACGATTCGCATTGCAAACACACGATGCATTTAATCAAACATCGGCGATGAAATTTTCGCTCGAACACCAAAACACACTTGTGACCGGCACAGTAACGGGAACAAATCCGGCGTACAACGAAAATAAATACTCATTCCTAACGATTTCAGATCCGGACGTTCTGCTGTGGGCTCTGAAACCAGCCGAAGATGGCATTAATCAGGGGGTGATCACACGGGTGTGGAATCAAGCCAATGCAGCAAAAAATTATACGTTGTCACTCGATCCCGGTATTTTATCGGGTAAGAAAACAACACACATCGAAACCGACATTGCTAATGCCAGCATTGTGGCCGGAAAGTTGGCAGCATTACTCACAGCGAATCAAATACAAACGCACCGCCTGTTGCCTAATTAACGGTGAGCGACAACCATTTCGAATCGCGTTATGGAGATGCATATGTTTTTGTTTTGCTCAATATTTAATGCTAAGGCCCAAGTAAAAAAAGACTGGTATCTTAATCAGCGTTTCTTTGATTCCACTGATCTAGCAAGCCGTTGAAAAATGTTTTCGAGACAGCCGATGCAAGGCAAAAACAGGCGAGAAAGCGCAGTTTATGCGTGATAAATGAGCATTTTGAGCCTGTTTTTAACACCGTAGCGGCAACGCAGATAGTTTTTCAACAACCTGCTAAATCAAATTCAGCTCAAAACACCTCAATCTTCTCCGGCTTGAACTTAACCGGCGCCAGCATTCCCTTGCGCGCCCGGTGTAGCACAAACGGTTGCAGTTCTTCCCAATTCAGTACCCTTTGCAATGATTTATTGCCGGCACCCGTTCCCTTAACCTGAAGCGATGACCCTTCCGGCAGCACCGCGGTGGCAATCAGCGATTCGCCATCATTCAGTCCGAGAATGATAACGCCCTTTCCGCCCGATAATTCCTTCATTTCGCTGATCGGGAATAACAACAGTTTGCCGTTGCTGCCCAGTGCCGCAATCAGATTGCCATTAGCGATATTCATCGGTTGCAGCAAAATGTCCGCTTTGCTCAGCGTCATGAAAGCCTTACCGGCTTTCTGGCGGGACACCAGGTCTTTGAGCGTGGCAATAAAGCCATATCCACCGGACGAGCTGAACAGATATTGGGTATCCGGCGCTGCGGCGCACATCACTGCCGCTTTCACCTTGGGGGGGATGTCCAACAAGGAAGCCAACGGCACACCGTCGCTGCGGCCACCAGGAATGTCCGTCGAGGACAAACTGTAGGCTCGACCCCCGCTGTCCAGCACCACAACCGGATAAGCTGTGCGTGTTTGCGCAATCGCCAGTAACTGATCACCATCCTTAAACGACAGTGTGCTCATATCCACTTCATGGCCTGTGCGCTGACGTATCCAGCCGTTCTTAGACAGAATGACTGTACAGGGTTCATCCGGCACGGATACCGTCTTGGCGATCACGCGCTCCGCTGCTTCGATCAATGTGCGGCGGTCGTCGCCATATTTCTTCACGTCCGCTTCAATCTCTCCGATGATCATGTCGCGCATGGCCGTTTCATTGCTCAGAACAAACTTCAGTCCTTCTTCTTCCGTTTTCAGTTCGTTCATTTCTTTCTCGATGCGGATGGCTTCGAGACGGGCCAACTGACGCAACCGAATTTCCAGAATGTCGTCTGCCTGAATTTCAGTAATCCCAAATTGCGACATCAAATCAGCTTTGGGGTCATCCGCTTCACGAATGACTTTGATGACTTCGTCAATATTCAGCAGTACCACCATTCGGCCTTCCAGGATGTGTAGGCGTTTTTGCACCTGATCCAGCCTGGTCCGGCTACGGCGGGTGACCGTGGTGGTACGGAATTGCGTCCACTCGGTCAGTAACTCCAGAATGTTCTTCTGGTTCGGTCTGCCATCCAAACCGATGGCGACCATATTGGCGGGTACTGTTGATTCCAGACTGGTATGTGCGAGCAACAGGGCAATGAATTGCTCTTGTGGCATGCGCGAGGAGCGTGGCTCCAGAACGATACGTACGGATGCATCTTTCCCGGATTCGTCGCGCACAGTTTCCAGCGCGTCGAGGAACAGTTGCTTCATCTGCTTCTGCTCGGTCGTCAATTCTTTCTTGCCTGTTTTTATCTGCGGATCGGCGTATTCCCCAATTTCTTCCAGTACTTTTTTTACGGAAACACCTGGCGGCAATTCATGCACCACCATACGCCACTGGCCACGCGCTTGTTGCTCTAGAGTCCAACGGACACGCACACGGAAAATGCCCCGGCCTGTGGCATATGCTTCGCGTATATCCTTAGTACTGGAAATCAATTGACCGCCACCTGGAAAATCCGGTCCCTGGATGTGCTGCAATACGTCATCAACACTGACAGCCGGATTGTGCATCAGCGCAATCGCTGCATTGCCCACTTCACGCATGTTGTGCGGCAAGCATTCCGTCGCCATGCCGACCGCGATGCCGGATGCACCATTCAACAAAAGCATCGGGAGGCGTGCGGGCAAATCCACTGGTTCCTGTTCTGAGCCGTCGTAATTTGGACGGAAATCCACGGTCCCCGCATCCACTTCGGACAGCAGCAATTCAGCATATTTAGTCAGTCTGACTTCGGTATACCGCATGGCTGCCGGGGAATCGCCATCACGCGAGCCGAAATTTCCCTGGCCATCGACCAAGGGATAGCGCAACACAAAATCCTGCGCCATGCGCACCATCGCTTCATAGGAAGCCGAATCGCCATGCGGATGATACTTACCAATCACATCACCGACTACGCGCGCGGATTTGACCGGCTTTGATCCTTGAATCAGACCCAGGCGATGCATCGCATAGAGAATGCGGCGCTGCACCGGCTTCTCGCCATCGGATACGGAGGGCAGTGCTCGTCCCTTGACCACGCTAATGGCGTAGCGCAGATATACCTGGTGCGTGTATTCAGCCAGATCAATGCTGCCATCGTCGTTATCACTTCCGCCCGGAGAAGACTCGGGCGGTACGGGCGGCGGCAGTTTGGTTTCCTGCGGCGTCACTTGCGTCGGCAAGGAGGAATCCGGCGCGTCAAATAGATCCAAATTTTTCATTCTTCGTTAAATATCCGCTTCCACTTCGTTACCATGTATCGTAATCAATTCCTTGCGTTCGCTAGCATGTGACTTACCCATCAGGGTATCAAAGGTTCCCACTGTCTGTGCCACATCACCCAGGCCAACCCGCACCAGCCTGCGCGTGTCCGGGCATAAAGTGGTTTCCCAAAGCTGAACCGCATCCATTTCCCCCAGACCTTTGAACCGCGAAATGGTCCAGCTACCTTCCTTGATACCTTCCTGACGCAGGCGCGCTTCCAATATATCCAATTCCACTTGATCCAAAGCGTACAGCTTGCGTGGCGGCTTGTTTTTACCTTGTGCCGGAACATCCACGCGAAACAACGGGGGTTTGGCAATATACACGTGCCCGTGTTGAATAATCTTGGGAAAATGCCGGAAAAATAAAGTGAGCAACAGCGCTTGGATATGGCTGCCATCATCATCGGCATCGGACAGGATGATGATTTTGCCATAGCGCAAGGCACTCATGTCTACCTCGCTATCCAGCTTGTGCGGATCAATCGCCAGCGACACGGCAATATTATGGATTTCCTGGTTAGCCAGAATCTGCGATTGATCGACTTCCCAACTGTTCATACCTTTGCCGCGTAACGGCAGCACTGCCTGAGTCTCTTTGTCGCGTCCCGCCTTGGCCGATCCACCGGCGGAATCACCTTCCACCAAAAACAGCTCAGCGTTGAGGCCGGTCAGTTCTGAATCGGTGAGCTTGCCTGGCATCACCGCCACGCCGGAGCCTTTTCTACGTTCCACTGTTTTAGCGGTTTTGCCGCGATCAATGGCGTTTTTGATGGCCTGCTCGGCAATCTTCGTCGCTTCCGCTACGTGCTCGTTCAGCCACAAATCGAGCGTATCTTTCATGGCAGCGGCAACCAACTTAATCGCCTCGCGCGAGGACAATTTTTCTTTGGTTTGGCCAGAAAAGCTCGGATCCACCATTTTGAGTGCCAACACAAAGCGTAGCTTGGCCCATACATCCTCGGCCGTCAGTTTTACGTTGCGCTGCATCAGTCCATGCTGCTCTGCGAAGGTCCGCACACTGTTAAACACGACATCCCGCAAACCGGCTTCGTGGGTGCCGCCTCCCAAGGTCGGAATCAGATTCACATAGGATTCGCCACCGCCGGAGCCAACAACCCACGCCAGCGCCCATTGCACGCCTTCACCGTCCGAGAAGGTCTCATTCGCAGCCAAATACTTTTCCCCACAGAATGCCGGTGCAACCGGTTCATCTTCAGCAATCATCTGATCCAGATACTGCGCGATTCCTCCCTCAAAATGCCATTCCTTAACATCAAAACCCGCGATGGTCTCACTGTTGAGTAACACTTTAACGCCCGGCAGCAGCATTGCTTTGGCGCGTAGCAAGTGCTCCAACTCTCCACGATGCAGTGATGGGGAGTCGAAATACTTCGCATTTGGCCAGATGCGCAGTGCCGTGCCGGTGCTACGCACACCGCAAGTGCCGATCACCGTTAAAGGCTCGATGACTTCGCCGTCGGCAAAAACGATGCGGTGTTGCTTGCCTTCGCGTTTGACTTCCACTTCCAAACGGGTGGAAAGCGCGTTGGTCACTGAAACGCCGACGCCATGCAAGCCGCCGGTGAATTTATAGCTGCTGTCTGCATCACCTTTTGCAAACTTACCGCCGGAATGAATCACCTGGAACACAACCTGTATAGTTGGAATATTCTCTTCCGGATGCAGACCGACCGGAATGCCGCGCCCATCATCTGCGACGGCGACTGAACCGTCACGATAAAGCGTCACTTCGATATTCTTGGCATACCCTGCCATCGCCTCATCAACCGCATTATCGATGGCCTCCACCACCATGTGCGTCGGATCCGTGGTACGTGTGTACATACCCGGTCGCAACTGGATAGGTTCCAGCTTGCGTAAAACCCGAATCGAAGATTCGTCGTAAGTTTGTTTTGTCATGATTATCAGTTGGTTTACGCGGCTTCCATTTTGATACCTTCCTCTCTAATCCACAAACTAATTGCGCCAACAGAAGGGCTAGAACATATCATGTTTTAGCAAAGTTTCGTAGTTGAGCTGTTTCTGATTGAATGGACAGATGGGAAAATCATCGGTTTATACAGCAAATTGACTTCGAAGGTAAAACTAATATGTACTCTGAACTGCTACACCTGAGATCCTACATCCTAAATTCCTCTGTTAGGTTACTCTAACGGCCAAAGAGGATGGAGGGAAGCTGAGGAACTGTGAATTTTTAGGTCTGGTCGCAATAATTTTGTTAATGAAATAGCGTGCAAGTACGCTCCAACGATCAGCTTTGTTCAACTGAAGTGCATTTGCCAGAACATGAGCAATACCCTTTCGTATATTGGCGATTATCGACTTAATATAATATTCGACTGCGTGAGTCAGAGTGAGCAGCAATCGGAATTGACCGGCATACTGGATCAGGCGGGCAATGACCACATCACCCGCCTATATTTTTCCGGAAATACCAAGCGACTTATCAAAACCATACCAGTGTGACTCTTATGAATATATGCGCTCATCTATTTATTCTACGCCGCAGGCGGTGGGGAATATAACCTGAAGAGATTTAATCAGTTAGTTATACTTTTTGAGTAAGCTCTAACTATAGCTCGCGCTTAGAAGATCGAGTAAAGAAGAAAACTGGCGAGGCTTTGCTGGGTTAGAGGCGTTTTGCTTTGACGACCGGACTTGATCAATGTTGATCATGGCGTATATCCACAACCAATAGCATGAGGATTAGGGTGAACGCTACGACCAAATGAAATGGACGATTAGCAGCCTTTGAGCTCATGGTTTAGGATGCTTTGAGGCGCCCATCCGATAAGGATCAACCCTCGTCTAAGTTAATGTCACTGATTTGATTTTTCATCTCTTACTTCTCTCAAATCATTCTATCTCCAGAAAAACTGGGACGACTCAGCATCGCATTTGCTATTATACTTGACAAAATTGCTACACGAATTGGACAGTCATTATGTAGACAGTAATAAGTCCTCTCTAATAAATTTGCTCCGCGCGCCCTGCACCTATCCCCGCGGCAAGACCACGGGGAATCGCAAGTTTACTTTATACGTGTCACTTAAATTCAGGAATCGGTATGTCTAGGGCAACACTTAAAGTTTTAACCTATAACATCCACAAGGGTTTTAGTGCGACTAATCTTCGATTTGTCCTTCATGAAATAAAAAACTTATTGCGTCATGTCGATGCCGATGTGATTTTTCTACAAGAAATACACGGTGAATGCAATGTTTCCGATAATCGATTTGATGATTGGCCCAACAATCGGCAATTTGAATTTCTTGCAGATCAAGTTTGGCATCATTATGCATATGGCAAGAATGTTATTTATAAATCGGGGCATCACGGTAACGCGATCTTAAGTAAATATCCCTTAATTGAATGGGAGAATATTAATGTTTCTATATTGCGATCAGCCAGTCGTAGTCTTTTACATGGGACAGTACAAGTTCCTGGAATTCATCAGAAAATTCATATCATCTGTGTACATTTAGGATTGTTCGGACATGAAAGAGAGCGTCAACTTTTAACGCTAGCAAAACGCATCAACTCCCATGTTCCCTCCAGTGAACCACTGATTATCGCCGGAGATTTCAATGATTGGCGTGGCCGAGCTGAACACTATCTAAACAGGGACCTAGGCGTTGAAGAAGTTTTTAAAATGACCCATGGCGCCTATGCGCGCACCTTTCCTGCTTGGTTGCCTGTATTATCAATGGATCGCATTTATTACCGCGGATTCAGTGTTATCAGCTGTAATAATCATCTCAACAGCATACCATGTAGAAGATTATCAGATCATATTCCGTTGTTCGCGGAATTTAAGTTAATTTAAAATATGGCGGAATAAATTTGCGCAGCGCACCCTAACCTGATCAAGTAAAACCGGACATCTCAGTTAAGCAACTTTCATCGTTTTGCTGCTTCAGCTTCATATTGGTTCGGGTTTTTGTAATCCAGGTATGAATGCAGTCTTGGGTTGTTATAAAACACGGCGATATACTGCGACCCGCGAGTCCTGCTGCGCGATTAGGCCAGGCGGTGGCCGACGCAACCAGATAGCCATTCGCAATGCATCACAGACCAGTGTTGCTTTCATCCGGAAGCTCATGCTCCAACCAACCACTTTTCTAGAAAATAAGTCTATTACGATTGCTAGATCAGCCAGCCTTCCTGTGCTAGGCATTTAGCGCCTGTTTCATTCGACGACTGCCATAGGTATAATCGCATGATTTTGCAATATTCCTCACAACATCAAGTAGTTGCCTGCGGATCAGATCATCCGGGCAATTGTGACAGCGTTGTTCATAGTCATAGTACGCACAGTAACTGACACCCAATAGCCGACACATTAGGCCGACCGGGTAGATTTTTTTCTTTCCTGATTAGAAAGATTCCTCAGCCTGCCGAAGCCAACGTTCCGGGCAAGGTCCGATAGTAGCTGCAGCGACGAACAAGCCTAGAGGGAGCGCTTCAAGATGAAACGCCACCCAGGCTGGTTTTGCGGTTGCCAAAGCCCGTTTTTAAATAGAAAAAATCGGGTTTGGCTGAAGAATCTTTCGTCAGGTGCGGTATTGCACATCACACAGTAGACGATCAAATTCTTTCTTGACTACACCGTAGCACTCGCAAACGGAGGCTTCTAGTCCGGAACGATCGAGTACTGTAATGTGACCGCGGCGGTAGTGAATATTGCCCGCGCGTTGCAAATTTCCGGCTGCCTCGGTAATGCCTTCGCGGCGTACGCCAAGCATAATGGCGATTTGCTCCTGCGTAATGACGAGTTCTTGAGAGGGTACGCGATCGAGTGTCAACAATAGCCAGCGGCACAACCGTTGTTCTATCGAATGGTGCCGATTGCAGGCCGCTGTCAGGCTCATCTGTGTCATGAGTGCCTGGGTGTAGCGCAATAACAAGCTTTGCATCAATCCGGCGCGGTTGAATTCTTGTTTGAGTAAGCTGCTTTCGAGGCGGTAAGCGTGACCGGCAGTTTGCACCATGGCCGAACTGGGTGTGGTATCGCCACCCATGAAGAGTGCAATACCGACGACACCTTCATTGCCAACTCCTGCGGTTTCGGCGGACGCGCCAGACTCCGTGACATAGTGCAACGAGACGATGGCAGTGGTGGGAAAATAGGCGTGCCATAATTGTTCGTCAGGTTCATAAAGATACTTCCCGAGCGGCATTGCAACCAATTCCAAGTGCGCCGCAATGCGTTCGAAGTCGGCTGTGGGAAGCGCAGCGAGGAGATGATTTTGATTGGGGCTATGGGATAAGAGCATGGCAGAATGTCCGAAATAGGCATACTATTTCTTGGATGTGATCTCTAATCCGATACCGCGGTAACCGATGTAGCCGCAAAACCGGTTGAACATGGGTTCCCCGCTGACGCGAAACTTTTGGTGCGAGCCATCGTCATTAATACGGCTAAATTCGAAATCCAAAAAGGGTTGCCGTGCGGCAATCTTTGCCTGTAATTCTGCATGCTCCGCTGCATTCCATCCGGATAGCTTATCGTTACTTGATTCTCCCGCCAAAGAGTCGACTCGAACGCCGAGCATTTCCAAAACCGGACCGGAGACTTTGGTAAAGTTACCGCTCTCGTCTTGCTCCCAATACCAATCGGAAGCTAATTCGGTAAGACTGCGATAGCGCGCTTCGCTTTCGCGTAGTTCGGCCGTGCGTTCCTGAACAGTCTGCTCCAGTAATTGATTGTGTTGATGAAGTAGTTTATAGAGCAATCGTACTTCGAGTATGTTATGGATGCGCGTCTTTACTTCCACCAGGTCAAACGGTTTGCTGATAAAATCCTTGGCCCCAGCTTGCAACGCACGCAACTTGTGACCAGGCTGCGCCGTTAGCACGATCACAGGAAGATAGGCATCCGACTCGTTGGTCTTTAAGCCTTCCATCACCTGAAATCCATCCATACTGGGCATCTGCAAGTCGAGTAGAATGAGGTCATAACCGGTCTTACGATGACGTGCGCAAACTTCCTGCGGATTCATGGTTGATTCCACTTGCGTGTAACCAGCGTCGCTCAGTAACTGCTCAAGCATACTGACATTGGGTGCTTGATCATCCACAATAAGGATGCTGGCGTTAAGAATGCCGGAGGTACTAACTATCATTTTTTTCCCTATTTGTGCCGGCTGATTGCGTCTCGGACAATTGTAGTGCTGCTTCCAGGGTATCGAGAAATTCGTTTAGCTTGATGGGTTTTGTGAGGTAACGAAAGAATCCGACTTCCAGGCTTTTTACGATGTCTCGCGGCATAGCGTTGGCACTGAGCGCGATAACCGGTATATGAGCTGTCGTTGGATCTTTGCGCAGAATTTTCAGTGCATGGATCCCGCTAATGCCAGGCAGATTGATGTCCATGAGGATCACATCCGGCAGCGAAGCGCGCGCAATTTCGATACCACGGAGGCCATCTTGAGCGCTCAGCAAGTGGATATCAGCCCGGCGTTCGAGCAGGTTTTCTACTAACAGCAGATTGGCAGGATTGTCCTCGACATAGAGTAAGGTACGTAAAGGCGTATCAGCTGAAATCTTTGCCGGACCGATAGCCATCTTAGATTTATCGTCATCTAGAGCCATATGTGGCGCATTTGTCCGATTTAATTCGATCCAGAACACACTGCCTTTCCCGACAGTGCTTTCCGCTCCAATTGCACCGCCCATTAATTCTACCAACCGTTTGCTGACTACCAGACCAATGCCCGTGCCTTCCTCTGTGCCGGTCTCTCGCCCAAGCCGGTTGAAGGGTTGGAACAGTTGTGAGAGATTTTCCACGCTCAAGCCTTCTCCAGTATCAGTAATGCTAATGCGGATACGTTCTGCAGTACTTGTGCTGTAGCTCACCACCACCGTGCCACCTGCCCTATTATATTTGATCGAATTAGAAAGCAGATTGATGAGAATTTGTTTTACTCTTGTCCGATCCGCCTTGACAAAGTAGGTGCCATCGAACTGAGGAAATGTCAGGGGGATGCCGCTTTTTTGTGCTTGCGGCTCGATCATGGCTTGGCAATCGCTCATTACTTCGTTTAGCGACATGGGTTCCAGTGACAACAATAGCTTGCCGGATTCGATCAATGCGAGATCGAGGATTTCGTTGATCAAATCCAGCAAATACCAGCCTGCCAAGAGAATTTGGTCAATATTGCTCTTCTGGCGCGGAGTGAGCGGCGGTGAACCTGATTCGATCAACTGGGCGAAGCCGAGGATTGCATTAAGCGGAGAGCGTAACTCATGGCTCATGCTGGACAAGAAATCTGATTTCGCTAGGTTGGCTTTTTCTGCAAGAGACTTGGCACTTTCGAGCTTGATATTCGTTTCAAGCAGTGCCTGATCAAGTAGCTTGCGTTCTGTGATATCGCGCGCTGCAGCGAACACACCTTGCAGTGTGCGGTCACGGTCGTGAAAAGTCGTTGCGTTATAAGACACAACCGTTTCTTTGCCGTCTCTGGCGTGTGCAGTTAGCTCATAATTGGTAACCCGATTTTCAGCCAGCACCCGTTTGATGCCAGCCTCCGCTTGTTCCGGATCGGTAAAGTAATTTTTGAACGGTGCGCCAATCAGCTCGTCCCGCGTGCAGCCAGTGAGTGCCTCCATTTGCTTGTTGACATCCGAAATCATGCCGGACGGATCGGTGGCTATCAGTGCATCAATATTGGATTCGATCAGAGAGCGTGTGTAGAACTGCTGGTCGCGCAAACGCTGATCGAGTTTCTTCTGCTCCGCTTCGGCTTGTTTCCGCAGTGTATTGTCAGTACCAATCAGCAGAAAACCGATAATTTCGTCCTGAGCGTCGCGAAGTGCCGTGACGGAAACTACTGCTGGGAATCGGCTGTCATCCTTGCGGATAAAGGTAAGTTCGTAAATATCTTCGATACCCCGGGAGGCTTTGAACACGAGTGCCTCAAAGCCCGGAGTGATTAGTGTGGAGAGCTCTATGCTTAAGGCCTTGGCACGTGAAAAGAGTTCTTTAGGATCAGAAATATCTGCTAACGTGATTTTGTCTACCACTTCTGCGGCTGTATAACCCAGCATGCGTTCTGCGCCAACATTAAAAATCTGAATCACACCTTTGGCGTCAGTCGCGATACTTGAAAAATTGGCGCTATTGAAAATGGCGTTTTGCAACGCTCTTGTTCTAAGCAAAGTCTCCTGACGCCGCATTTCAGTAGCACCGTCTGCTTTGGCTTCACCATCAAGGGCGATTATATTGATTTCTGTTTTAAACAAAGCCAGTCTCCGTATAAAACGTACAACTGCACGCGTTCAGATCTTGTGTATTAGAATAAAAATGAATGCAGGAAAATCGTTAAGAAGTGCATTTTTTGAATTACTGTCAATGACACCTAACATAGCCTAGCTTGGCCGCATCGGTGCTGGTGGATTAACACTTAGGAATGCGGCGACATGCTATCCACTACACGCCAAAAAGGTTTTTATATCTTCTGTATGGCTATGTCTGTGCGGTACCGAACATAGGCAAGCTTATAGGGAAAATAAATACTTTTTATCAAAGATTTTAGTAGAAAGTGGAGTAACTAATGCACTGAGCTGAATGGGAAGCAAAAGGATCAGGCATGCTTGACTCTGAATGTTCAGTAAATGATCTCAATATTTTCAGTTTTGAACTACGCGATTAACGATTGCAGCAAGTCATCATGCCGATTAACCCGCCAGTCATTCCCCAACACTCAAGCTCGCCACTGGCAAAATCATTGTGATAGATGACAGCGACCGGGCAAACTGGGTGATTATGGTTGCCGGATAATCCGGGTTTCTGGGTTTGATTGGAGAAGGGCACTAGTAAAGTTTTGAGGCGGGAAACTTGGTTGAGTGTCGTGGAATCGCAGTGAATCCTGATTTGTTTGGCGAATCAGGAACGTACTACGGCGAAATCATAATTTAGGTTAATAAATTTGCTCCGCGCGCCCTGCACCTATCCCCGTGGCAAAACCACGGAGAATCTTAAATTCAATATCATCGGTTATATATAGCTTTTTAGTAAGCTCTCCATAGGGTAAAACAAACAGCATAAATCTAATCATCAATCACTGCCTGCCCTGGAAACAACACATCCGTAAATCCAAAAAAACGAAAATCCCTGATCCGCATCGGATAA
>NZ_JAIEME010000090.1 GCF_019752415.1 Nitrosomonas sp. | reverse complement strand
AGCATACTGCCCGGACATCGTGTTTAGATTGAGCGCGCCGGTGCCCAGCTGTAACTCGCCTGACGTGCCGTGTGAAATCACGTGGATCGCATCCATTGATCGATGCTGCGACAGATAGGATGCAATTTGCTCTACACCATCCCGATGATGATCCAATAAAACAACTTGAACATTTCTATCGATTCCAGCCAAGATTGTTTCATAATCCACGACACTGGTATCGACAAATACAATTTCATTGATCGGTCCATTGGGAACCGCATAATTGGCCAACCATCCTTCTAAACTATTATTCTGAAACGACTGATTCCTGCTATCCGTTTGCTTGGATAAATTAATATCAATTAATTGACCATTGGTTTTGCCAAAGAAAATTTCTTGCGTGTTATTTCTTGTGATGCCAGATTCGGACTGGGTCAACAGTGATGTGTCGATAACTTCTGAAGCTGTGCTAATAGCGGCACCGTCAAACATCATTCTCGGTTCGAGCTGCCATAGTACGCCTAATGAATTTTTTGCACCGATTCCACTGTTAATTTTAGAATTGCTCTGCTTCTCTAATTTAGCCATGATTGTGAAAATCAATTTATAGAAGAATGCTTTTTTAAAAAAAATCAACGTTTTTGCCAATGATCAGTCAATTTTTCAGTAAGCACAGATAAATCTTTTTTATCAAGATCGCCTGGGATCGGATCCAGGCCCAATGAAACATAAATTCCTGCATAGGCATTCTCAAGCTCCGAATAAATACTGTCGGTGCGTGCTTCAGCTAATAATGTATTCAGTTCTTCTCGAATCAATACATGTCGACTAATCTTGCCTAACTGAGCTTCTATACGTGAATGTTCTATAATTTTCTTTTGCATCAAATAAAAATTATAGGCAGACCGATATTCTTCATTAAGATTACCAAATTGTGCCAAACTGACGTGAACTTGCGCCAATACCGCCATACTCATAGCTAGGCGTTCGGCGTCTAATAATTTTTCTTTAGTATCCAGTTCATCTAATTTTGCCGGCATGGAAATAATGCTGATCAAATTCCAAGACAGTTGTGATCCTAAACTCAACCAATCTCCATTAAAAAGAAAATTATTCGAGTTGTAGTTATAGCGAGCACCTAATTCAATGCCCGGAAGCATCTGCAAAATAGCAGCGCGCGTTTCTTTTGCATTAGCGCGTTTTTTATAAAATAACTCCCGCAATTCGGGTCGGCTCTCCAAGGCAATTTGCTCCATTTCCTCCAATTCGAGATTGAGCCTACTGATAAATTCGCCTCGTTCTGGCGCCACCAAAGTAAAATCCATACCTGGCCTGATATTCATCAGTGCAGCCAATTGCGATTTTGCGACCGATAAATTTCTTTGCAAGAAACCTATTTCCCGCTCGATACCCAACAGATCACGTTTATAAGTAAAATTGATCTTAGGATTATTCAACTGTTCCACATCCATTTGATCAATCTGATCAAGCGATTCTTTAATTTCAGCTTTTAAGCTTTGCATGCGCGAAATGAGTCGCTGATAACTAACAGCACGCCAATATGCGGAACGAACTTCTTGCACAATTCGATTGATCGCACCACGCTTTTGTTCTTCTTGAATCAGTACGTTATCAGCTGCTTGCTGCGCACGATAATAGGACACACCAAAATCGAGGATATTCCAGGTAACCCCGAGCATTGAAGCAAACACATCTTTTTCAGAAGATGTAGATGACTCTAAAGTTCTTCTTCCGGTAATCAGAGATCGACTACTTGCGCCGCTATAATTACTCCGTGAGGAATAATTCAGATCAATGACAAGTTTTGGCAGCATGTCATAGCTTTTCAGATTTAATTGCTTCTGAGCCAGGGTTTTTTGGGTTAACTCGATTTGTAATTCCAAGTTATTTTTTAGCGCTCTGGCGGTTGCTTCTTCTAAAGAAATCGGACCATTAATTGCATCATGATCTTGCTCTATTGCCCTAAGATCTTGAGTAATCCGAGCATTATTTTCCTCATCCGTAACCACTCTCGGCTGAACTGCACAACCAGAGATAATCAGTAAAATAAATACGATAAAAAATATGCGCCTATAGGAATACATTCATGTCTTTGAAAACGGAAAAAATTTTTCTGGATTAATCGCGACTTACAATCCTGCCAAGATAATTAAGCAATTTACAATAATAAAAGCAAACACCATTTGCAGAATAGGAAGTACTTTGACTAGTACTTCCATTTTTCCTATATAATTTTTACACTCTGCTTGTGAAATTTGATGAGTTCCAACTGCATACCTTTCGGAAAGAAGTTATTGCATTCGAACAAAAATGATTACAACGATTTATTGAAGAAAACAGAGAACGAAAGTAGTCGATTGACGACTATTGTTTTGAAATAAAGAAGAAACCGGCCACATTTAATTACAAATCAACTACAAAGTACCACCAAAATAATCCATTCTTACTGCACTAAGCATTATTTCAATTTAATAAAATTTCTTATAAAATCAGCAACCTCTTGATGATTGTGTTTTTCTGCCCAAACCAGAGCATTGTCACCATGTTCATTTTTAATCGCTGGATCAGCACCCCTGTTAAGTAATAGAGCAGTGGCATCCAAATGATTCCCTCTCACCGCCATCATCAATGCAGTAGTTCCATTATCTGAAGTCGCGTTAATATTGGCTTCCGCATTCAAAAGTAACCGAATCGTATCCACATGTCCGCCTGAAGCAGCATAAAGTAAAGGATTCCATCCACTGTGATTAATCTCCGCTCCTTTGATATAGAACTGCTTCACCATTTCAGTTTGACCTTGATAGCTGGCCAACATAATGGCTGTTTCACCCAGTCTGTTGCGTATATTGAGTTTCGCACCGGCATCAATCAGGAACTGTGCCAATTTCAGATTGCCGGTCTTTGCAGCAACCATGAGCGGCGTGTACCCTTCTGCATTCAGAACATCAGGGTTAGCGCCTTTTTTAATTAATTCCGATGCTTGAGATAAATTATCTTTGTCGACAGCCCAGAAAAAATCATCTTGCACACCAGCAATACTGTTTATCGGTAAGAAGAAAACAATTGCTGCAATTAAAACAGCTAAGAATCGCGAATTAGCAGGCAGGTTATCCATTTCTGTTCACTTTAAATAAGTTAAAAAAATTATCCGTAGTTGCAACCGCAATTTCATCTACTGTCATGGATCGTAATTGTGCTATTTCTTCTGCTACATGGCGCACAAATGCAGGTTGGTTCTGCTTGCCACGAAAAGGAACCGGCGCAAGATAGGGCGAGTCTGTCTCAATTAGCATTCTATCTAATTGGATTTTCTTAGCGACTTCCTTTAATGCGACGGCATTTTTAAATGTCACGATCCCCGAGAATGAAATATAAAAATTCATTGCAATTGCTTGTTGTGCCACTTCCCAACTCTCAGTAAAGCAATGCATCACACCGCCCACTTCATCAGCCCCCTCTTCTTGCATAATCCGTAGCGTATCCGCAGCGGCTGAGCGCGTATGAACGATCAAGGGTTTCTTCGCTTTTCGTGCTGCGCGGATGTGCTGGCGGAAGCGTTCTCGCTGCCATTCCAAATCTCCAGTCAAACGAAAGTAATCCAAACCGGTCTCACCAATGGCAATGACCTTGGGATGATTGGCGAGATCCGCTAATTCTTCAGCTTCCGGTTCTATCTGATCTTCATAATCCGGGTGCACGCCAACGGAGGCAAACAAGTTTTCGTGCGCTTCGGCTAATGCCCGCACGCGCGGGAAATGCGGCAAATTAACACTCACGCACAGTGCGTGTGTTACTTGGTTCTCCTGCATTTTGCGCAACAATTCATCGAGATTTGCTGCAAGATCAGGAAAATCGAGATGACAATGCGAATCAATGAACATATATTAGGAGATCTTCAAGAAGTTAGTGTGTCCCACGCAATGCATCAGCCCAACAGTTTGGTGTTTCAAACAATCGCACTTGCTCTAATCTAAGATGATTACCGTAGCTATCCTGGTAAGCTTCATCTAAAATATCAAAAGCAATCAAAGCCAGATTTTCTGCCGTTGGTTGAACATTCAGCACAACTGTTTTGTGACCTTCGAGTGATTGTAAAAATTGCAATACCACCGTGTCACCGGAATAAACCAGAAATGCATGATCCCATTGATCAACTAGCACCGATTTGGCAATCCGCTTCACTTCTGAGAAATCCATGACCATGCCTTGCTCAGCAACGCCTTCGTCGGCGATAATGTTGCCCGATAGGGTGATTTCGATCATATAGCGATGACCATGCAAATGACGGCACTGGCTGTTGTGCGTCGAAATGCGATGGCCCGCATCAAATTCCAGCTTGCGTGTGATTAACATACGTACAATTTTAATAGTGCGAAATAGATATGTGGAATTGTAACATTGCAATCCGATTCTAAACGATTGAATACGACTGACCACAGTCGCGATAGCGCTGGGCTTACTTATGTTTATCCAGTGATATCACGACGTGCGGGCGGTGTTTCAATCGGTATTAATCTAAATCCCAATAATGCATGTAACTGGCGCTGCGTATATTGTCAGGTGCCGGATCTTAAACGGGGTTCAGCACCGCGGATTGACTTAAATAAATTAGAAAGAGAATTACGATCTTTTTTGCATGAATTAGTGGATGGTGATTTCATGCAAAAACATGTGCCGCCGGAAGTCAGAAAAATTCACGATATTGCCATATCAGGCAATGGTGAACCTACCAGTGCGCAAGAATTTGAACAAGTCATTGAACTGATCGGCAGTATCCTGAAGGATTTTAATGCGCTAAAAGCTATAAAGCTTGTGTTAATCACCAATGGCAGTTTAATTAATCGGCAGCCGATACAAGCTGGATTGAAACGGATGGCTCAGCTCAATGGGGAGGTTTGGTTTAAGTTTGATCGCGCACTCGCTGAAGAAAGGCAGCGTATCAATAATACAAGCATTAGTTTAAAGAAAATTCACCGTCACCTGCAAATTGTCACTCCGCTTTGCCCCACTTGGCTACAAACCTGCGTGTTCCAAATCAATGGAAAACCACCCAGCGAACAGGAAACTAATGCTTATCTTAAGTTTATCTCGAGTCTAAAAGATGAAGGATTACCCCTCAAAGGCATCTTATTGTATGGAATCGCGCGGCCATCTTTACAACCTGAAGCACCTCAACTATCCCAAGTGACTGAGTCATGGTTAATTGCCTATGGAGAGAAAATTAAAGCACTTGGCCTGACTGTCAGACTTAACCCATAAGCATTTCAGTCAAATTGTTGTTCACATTCCCCGCAATCAGCAATTAAAATTTCTCTGTCACTATTTTACAACACAGTATGTTTTCTTGATATTGATCAATATCGATCATTTATATAACTGATATTTATTGCATTTGGCTATAACACATTAAAGAACTAGATTTTCATCAGAATAAATACTGACGAAGATAGCAAATATGAGGTTTAAGCTAAATTGTTATCGCTTATAATGCTGGCCTAGATTATTTAAGAAAACAATGCCATACCATAAAAAGGGTCTTACTAAGAGAAAATAAGCTGAAACTTTTCTCTCATACAGAATGACTCTCAAATCAAAATGTTAACGTTCATACAACAGGAGTTCCGTAATGAATTCATCAAGCATTTTTCCTTTTTCAGCAAAGCCTTTCGCTGAATTAAAAGTGCATTGGGTAAAAAGCTGGCAGAAATGGCTACTTACAGTTAGTTTATGCTGTTTAGGTATGATGTGTTTGGCCTTTCAGGTGCAGGCACAAACGCAGGCTCCGGCAAATACAAATCCACCGGCAGCAGCAACCACCGCAGCTACTCCAGCTGGAACAAGTGCACCCAGTGGAGACTATGACAGGTCAAAAGTACCGCCAGTCACCGCCGCATCGCGTCCCGGCTCATTTCTGCTGCCGCCAACCGGACCGGGTTATTACTCACTGTGGGATCTGATTACCGGCAACAAACGTGAGAAACCACCGGTTGCGCCTTATGCGCCATTTGCACTATTAACTACTCCCGCATACGACATTGATTTTCGTTATCTGGATACCGCAGGGCATGAAAAAGATTTCTTTGATCCAGTCAAAAGGATGGATCTCGGCAACGACTGGCTGCTTTCTTTTGGTGGTAATTTCTGGTACCGGTATACGCATGAGACAGATAGCCGTTTAAACGCAGCTGGTACAAATAATGACTTCCATATGTTACGCACACGATTCCATGCGGACTTATGGTACAAAGACAAAGTACGGTTATTTGCGGAAGGTATTGATGCGCGTGCTTTCGGTTCCGAACTGCCCCCGCTCGTAACGGATAGAAATCATGCCGACATACTCAATCTGTTTACCGATATAAAAATTGCCAGCGTTAATAATGGTCCCGTTTATGTGCGTGTCGGCCGTCAAGAAATGCTGTACGGTTCACAAAGATTGATTTCTACGCTCGACTGGGTCAACACACGTAGATCATTCCAGGGTGTTAAAGCCTTCTGGCGCACGCCGACATGGGACGTTGATGCCTTCTGGATGCGCCCGATGGTTATCGAAAAAGGCAATGTTGATAACTGGGATACGCAACAGAATTTTTATGGCCTGTGGGCTACCAACAAACCGAAACCCGGCCATTTAATTGATCTCTATTTCCTCAGCCTGGATAACAATAGAAACCTTAGTTCAGCCAATGTGTTAACAGGAAATATTCTGCAAGGAAACTCAAACCTTCATACCCTAGGTGGTCGACTTGTTGGAAATTTTGACAATTTATTATACGAATTGGAAGGTATGTATCAGTTTGGTCAACGGTCCAATTTGGATGTTTCCGCCTTTGCAGTTGCGAGCGGCGTGGGTTACCGTTTACCCTTGCCGATGAATCCACAAGCCTGGATACGCTATGATTTCGCATCCGGCGATAGTAAATCCAATGATGGCAGAAGTAACACATTTAATCAGCTCTTTCCTTTCGGTCACTACTACATGGGTTTCCTGGATCGTGTAGGCCGTCAAAACATACATGACATCAATGCGCAATTCACACTGCATCCAATGCCATGGGTTACATTTATTTCCCAGTACCATAGATTCTATCTGGCAAATAACACCGATTATTTATATAACGCTGCTGGCCTAGCCACAATGAGAGATCCAACGGGTCAATCAGGCAGTCATGTCGGCGATGAGATCGATTTTCGTGCAAACTTCCATGTAAGCCGCCATCAAGATGTATTGGTTGGTTACTCAAAACTGTTTAGCGGCAATTATCTGGAGAAACAACGGCCAGGAATTTCGGCCGATCTTTTCTATGTTCAGTACAATATTCGTTTCTAAGTTTTATTTGGATATTATAGTGCTCCCTCCTTTCAGGACAGTAAGTTAAATTACCCCCGGCAGAGCCGGGGGTTTACCTATTGTTAATTAGCGCAATTCAATATTAATCGATGCAAGTAGTATAGTTTGCGGGGCAGGTCGAATTCAATCCACCGGATAGATTGCTGTTTTGTTGTCTCAATCTCAACATTTCCAGCACTTTTTCATAATAATCAAGGTCCCTTACCCAGAAAATGTAGTTGACCTTCAGATTATCCCGAGCAAAATTGAGCAGCTCCGAGACGGTTGGCTGATGACCTTTATTATCCCACCGTGTATTCCGATAATTCGCTGGCTCCACTTTAACGGTCAGGGGCATCAGACCAGAATTTTTAGGATAGTATGTATAGAGACCTGGAGGAGACCATTTAGTCCCTGGATAGTTTAACCCCGGATCTTCAGTGAAAACATCCGGGCAACCCAGTGCCGATCCCATTCCTTTGAGATCGTCTACTAGTGTTGTTAGAAGCGAACGCGGGTGGTTCGTGAACTGGTATGTCATCGTATTGGGAAAGAATTCGCGCATCTTTTTGTTTAATATAAGCAGGTTGCTGTAATAAGTATCCTTCTGAATGCTGGTTAGCGGTATTATCGGGTACCCTAGAGAGGTCTCTGTCAATCCGATACCTTCAAAGTACTCATGCGAATTAAAGCGCTTTCCTAGTGCGCTAATTAGCGCAGCCAGACGAGCACGCACCTTGGAATTCCACAGCTTGATGTTGCTCCCTGTAATTGCGGAGCCGCCATCCTTACTAAAAGCGAATACGCCTTGTTCGTAGATTGGATCATTTGTCACGTAGTTCGGCACTAAATCCGTATCAGTACCCCATGATTTTAGTTCTAATAGAATTATAAGCCGTTTATTTTGCGCGGTAAGTTCAGAAAGCCTCTGCTCAATGGATGTGAAATCATATACACCAAAGGATTTCTCTAGCTCCGCCCAACTATAACGCACTTGCATTCCGCGCAGAGCTGGCGTAGCCTTCATTTCGCTATATACTTGCTGCAGATAATCCGGTTTATTTTTACCCGAACTCATAATTGCATAGTAATGGCCTGGATGCCATTTGATTGATCCAGGTGTTCCAACAACAACGGCATGCGCTGTTCCGAAGGAAATCCAAATCATGCTTAAGATGAATAATATTGCGACTAATATGCTATGCATTTGTCTCACTATCATGGAGAAACTGGTGCTATTCTTGTGTTCCGTGTGGGAAATAATTCTCATGCAAAAAACTCCTTTAAATATTGAAAATAACTCCTTCAATTTCAGTTAAAAGTGATCCTTAGCTGTTACAGAATGAATCTATTCTCGTTAGAAAAAAGACACTTCTACTTCTTAGTATTACTTACTTCAAGAATTTCAAAACCGAGAGAAGAAAGATAAAGACCCCACTTATAGAATTTATTACTTATTAATTCGTTAACTACATTTGTAATTAAGGTGTTATATTAAATATTGCCTATATAGAGTTAGCAAATTACGTGCTTACTTACCTATATTCATAGCGACTTCACATTCTAGGTATGGGAAATTACGTTGCGACTGTGACAAATTGTTACTTTGCGAAAACCGGCAGGAAGGGAAAAAATTATTACAATTGCATTCAGTTTTCCGTGCAGCTGGTGCGTGTGTGAAAGAAAGACCGAAGATTATTATTTTCTTGAAAGATAAGCATTGTAGAAAGGGAGCCTTGCATCAGGCATAGGCGCATGTCGTGCAGATTCGAGTTAGCTACTCGATCCTGAAAAAGTATCAAACTTCAGTATCAATCACCCAACCATCAACCGGATCGGCTTACTCGGCGCATCTGTCGTTGGGTGTAATGGATGGAAAATGATTCCTCAGATTCTTGCCAGGGTATCGTTGCTGCAAGCTTCAGCGATGGGTCATTGGGATCAAGCTAGAGTAACAAATGTGTTCCAAACAAATTCGGTTGATGAATCGTACTACTATGTCTTAGCATTTTTAATCACCATTTCGACCAGAAAGCACATGAATATTCTAAAATTTCCGGTCGTTATGATTACTGAGAATCAGTGCACTTATAACTAATATCAATCGCTTACAGATATTTCAGGGTCAACTAGCTATATCCTCTACCGCTTCATCGCTGAGGCCGCCATACCAGATTCCTGTTAATAGCATTTTGAATAGCAGCATTCCCGTATAGGCCGGACGTCCTATGGCATCTGAACAGGTACATAGTGCTGCGATTGCTTCTTCTATCGGTGTTCAATCGATCAATTTACCGATGAGAGCGGAGTGGGTTAGGGATTATTATTGGTTAGACAATTAGTGCATAACACAGGCAAGTTAAGGATAGCCCAAGCATTACTGCTTGAGAATACTTGCATAGCCGCCTGTTGCCAAGGCAACCAAATGTAGTTCAAATGTTCCCTGGCTGCAATCTTTACCGGCGTTATACCGGGCAAACACAAACCGAATACATGTTCGGTATTAATTTTGACATCTGGTGCATAGCGCCATCGCCATTCTTCGTAAATCTCATATTGATTCTCAACCTGCCAATCTGTTAAAGAGTAGTCGGCTGCATTTATACCAGTCTCTTCAAGAACCTCACGCATTGCAGTCTGATACAATGTTTCGCCAGGATCCTGGCTCCCTGTAACTGATTGCCAGTAATTCGGATGATCCGTTCGCTCCAATAGTAGAACCTGGAGATCAATAGTGTGAATAACAACCAGAACAGATACCGGAATTTTATACATTAAAGCAATTAACTATCCACTCACTGGCTTTGTTTCAGTTTGCCGCAGGCGAATGTTTAGTTCTTTTAACTGCTTTTCATCCACAGTGCTGGGCGCATGTGTTAACAGGCATTGTGCACGTTGTGTTTTCGGGAATGCAATTACATCACGGATTGATTCTGAACCGGTCATCATAGTTAAAATGCGATCCAAACCGAATGCAATGCCTCCATGTGGTGGAGCCCCATACTGCAATGCCTCTAACAGGAAACCGAATTTTTCTTGCGCTTCCTCTGCTGAAATATTCAAAGCACGGAACACCTTGGACTGAACATCCTGACGATGAATCCGTACCGACCCACCACCAATTTCAGAACCGTTTAGAACCATATCATAAGCTTTTGAGATTGCTTTTCCGGGATCTGTTTCCAATAAATTCTCATGCCCATCGACAGGTGACGTGAAGGGATGATGCAGCGCTTGCCAGCGATTTTCATCTTCATCGCGTTCAAACATTGGAAAATCAACAACCCATAACGGTTTCCAACCAGAACTGGCGTGACCATGCTGATGACCAATTTTGATACGTAATGCGCCTAAAGATTCATTAACGACTTTAGTTTTATCCGCGCCGAAGAATATCAAATCGCCATTCTTTGCATTTGTGCGCGTAAGAATCGTTTTAATGGTTTCTTCCGGCAGAAATTTCAGAATCGGCGATTGCAACCCTTCAACGCCATCGGTCAGATTATTGACTTTAATGTAAGCCAAGCCTTTCGCGCCATAGATTGCTACAAAACTGGTATAGTCATCAATTTCCTTGCGCGACAACTCTCCGCCTCTCGGCACACACAATGCAGCAACGCGACCATCTGGCTTCTCCGCCGCTTCACGAAACACCTTGAAAGGAACATCTTTCATGATGTCGGTTAATTCGGTAAATTCTAATGGGACACGTAAATCCGGCTTATCCGAACCATATTTGAACATCGCGTCTGCATAAGTCAACCGCGGGAATGGATTGGGTAAATCGACATTATTTAAGGTCTTAAACAGGTCACGTATCATTTCTTCCATCAAAGACATAATCTCATCGGCTGACAGGAAGGATGTTTCTATATCGATTTGCGTAAACTCCGGCTGCCGGTCAGCGCGCAAATCTTCATCGCGGAAACAACGTGTGATCTGATAATAGCGATCAAATCCCGATACCATCAGGAGTTGCTTGAACAACTGCGGCGATTGCGGTAATGCAAAAAAATGACCGGCATTAACCCGTGACGGAACCAAATAGTCTCTCGCGCCTTCCGGTGTGGACTTGGTCAACATCGGTGTTTCAATATCCAGAAATCCATGCTGATCCAAAAACACCCGCACTGCCATCGCTACTTTATGGCGCAAGCGAAGATTAGATTGCATCACCGGACGGCGTAAATCCAGATAACGATGCTCCAATCGGACGACTTCACTAATATTGTCATCATCCATCAGAAAAGGTGGTGTCAGCGAGCTATTCAACACCTCTATCGCTGCGATCAGAATCTCAATCTCACCGCTGAATAAGGATGTATTGACCGTTCCTTCAGGGCGTCTTCTTACCTTACCCGTGATTTTCAGTACAAACTCATTACGTATTTTTTCTGCTTTATGGAATGTTTCCACATTATCAGGATCGCAAACGATCTGTACCAGACCCTCACGATCACGCAGATCGATGAATATCACACCGCCATGATCTCTGCGTCGATGGACCCAACCAAAAAGTGTCACTGTTTTATCAAGATATTCGGCATTAATGGCGCCACAGTAATTTGTACGCATAATTCTGTTTATTAGTCTGAAGGTGAGATTACGATTCTTTGTTATTATGTCGCAGGATATCGATATTTTTGCGGCAAAAAATGTTACATTGGCATCACTCGTTGCATAGCAAGCAACTCATTGCGATATTTCCTAATCATCTAATCAACAGCTGCAGTAGGAGCCGGACTGCTATCTTTATTTGCGGCGATATCTGTGGCGGCAGGCGTTGCTGTTGGTTGCGCACTATCTTTTGCGGCTACCTTAGTGTCCGTCTGCTTTGTTTTGTTATTCTTAAAGTCAGTGACATACCAGCCACTGCCTTTCAATTGAAATCCTGCAGCGGATATTAGTTTTGTATAGTTACTACTGCCGCAAACTGGGCAAGCCGCAATAGGCGCATCGCTAATCTTCTGCAAATGTTCTTTCTCGGCACCGCATGAATTGCAAAGATATTCATAAATAGGCATAGAGGCTTCCAACAATCCAATAATGAGAAACTCGGTATTATACCTTAACCATCTATATTTGATATGCATCTATGGCATTCCGGGTTTATATGCCCATAGACTCAGATATGATAATCAGAGCGATTACTCGCTCTTTAATCATCAATTCTTTAGTTCATTCCTCAGACTGTTTCACAAGACTTGGAAATACTCGCCACAGCACTGTTAAATAAGGATCTATATATTTTAATCTCGTTCGTTTCTACAGCATAAAGGAAGATACCCCTGTTTCTCCCGTTTACTCATGCTGTTTTCTGCCTGGTTGTTTGGTTACAATTTCCACATGGTTTGCCACACTGATTTAAATAATCACAAACTCCGCATTGGTCATGGCCAACCCAACGCCAATCGTAGCAATTTGTACCGCAGCGCCAGCACCGTTGCCATTTGCATCGTATAACAACGCACCGGTCGTATTGTTATAGATGATGAAATCATTGGCATCCAATGCCTGTGTACCGATCCTGAATTGGCCAGCCGCTAAAGTACCGGTCGTCGTTAATGCCGTAAATACCGCATTCTCAAGCTGGATGGTGTCATTGGCTACGTTATAGTCGGTTCGTGTCAATGTGACCGAGGGTAGTAAACTTAAAGACATCGTTACCCGTTCCACCAGTTAACGTATTCGTACCGATGCCACCATCAAGGGTATCGTTTCCCGCACCGCCATTGAGCGTATCGTTACCGGCTCCGTCATTGAGAATATCATTACCAACTCCCCAGGGCAATCGGGCTTAAATTACTCCAATAATGCGGAGTAAATAATCATTATCCCAACCGGCCTTTAATCGTTTTATTTTTACACCGATTTTTGATATCTTTTCTTTATTTATCAGGTTTAAAGCAATATGTCTGATAGTGGCAAGATTGGCTGCGCTATGGCCTTTGCGTGTCCGGTTGCCATCTTCATCAAAAGCAATATCAAGCACCCAATGTAAATTGTTCTCGATAGCCCAATGAGCGCGAACAGCATGTTCCAGTTTAGCCGGATTATTGGCACTCAGACTACTGATGAAATAACGCGTTTCCCCGGTGATTCTATTTTCTGATTCTCTTGTTGCTGTAACCGCAATGATACTTTGTAGTCCTGCCCAAGCATGACGTTCTTTTAACCATGCGATCTCATCTGTCACACAAATAGTACGTGTTTCAATGCGTCCATGACCCCCATCAACAGTCACCATGGCGGCTTCAGGCGATAACTGCGAGGTAAAATACGTGGCAACATCTTCATGTAAGTTACCCTGGTTGCCCTTCTGGCTCAAGACATAATCGCCACCTTGTTGAATAATCTGCTGAGCGATTCTTTTCTGGCAACCCATGGCATCAACTGTAACCACACTTCCTGCAATATTCAGTCGCGATAACAGCTTGGGAATGGCCGTAATTTCATTGGATTTATTGTCCACTTTAACCTGACCCAAGACCAGGTTATTGTGCTGCGCTCATGCACTGACCATATGGATAGCTGCCTTTCTTGAAGCCTTATCAATGCTACGCCTTAGGCATTTGCCATCGATTGCAATGACTTCTCCTTCAGTCAGACTGGCTAAGTCAGACACCCAGTTGGAAAAACACTCGTCAAACTGTTCATTATCTATCGCTGCAAAAACATCTCCAAAGGTATCATGCGCGGGTATCCCATGCTGCAAACCAAGCAATTTAGTGAACCAGTCTATCTTGGCTTTGCCAAATTCTTCAATAGCCACCCAATTGTCCGCCCCACAGATAACAGCGCATGAGGCGATAAAAAATATATCCTGTAACTGGTGTTTCTTTTGCCTGTCTACTCTCGGATCTTCAATGCTTGAAAAGTGATGGATAATTGACGCTATCGGTTTCTCTATCATTTGAAATCAAAATGATAAACCTAATACCTCATCTTGTTTCTGTTTTCAAGCCTCTTTTAGCCCGATTGCCCTGGCAATACAACCTTATGAGGTTGAGTGCATTGTTAACGAACGAACTTTAACTAAAATTATCCCGAATCGGTATTTCGAAATTGAAGGTAGTTTCGAGTTACCGCCTCTTTTTGAGATGCGTATTAACAGTAAAGAGCATAAGTCACGAATTGCGGCACTAGATCAATTATTAAGTGAAGACAACGCAGTAGAATGATGAATAAGCTATTATTTTTTAACGCTTAAGGGGATTATATTCATAACAACCTCAACCGCAGCATATCACCTACATAATTGATTATTCACAACATTAAGTATATTAGAAATGGAAAACAAACTACCTAAAGGTTACGCTCTCAAGCTTCTGAAATCATGCGAATTAGGCGCAAAAAAACAAATCAATCGGCATGTACTTCCCCGAAGGAGAGGCTGAAGCCAAAGCTAAAAGTCTTGGCTGCTCACTTAGCGTTTTTCAGATTCTGGATATTTAAGGTAATCGTATATTGACCACCAAATAGCTCGCAGTTTAAAAACTACCATGCCCGTGTTTTTGTATCGACGGGTCTGTCATGGTTCTTATGTTAGCAACCGCACAGAACTTATCCCAAAATATAAATAAAATCTTATCTCACAGCTGATAACTCCAGATGTGAAGACCGCATGACGAAGTGCATTCTGAGCATAGCCGGATTCGTCAAGGATGTAGATCTAAACCTTCCCAGTGCGTTTTCTCTTCCCCTCTCTCACGAACGCATTGGTTTTTTTTCAGATCCAATTTGATTATAAATAATTAGCAAATTCCTCCTTCTTGTAGCCTAGCTTATTAGCTCTCTCATTCCGAGGGGTATAAGCAATGTTCTATAGCGTACAGAACAGTTTAGGAATAATGGGCATTATTAGCAGCGTAACTTTGAGAATCTCTAAATAATTTTAAATAAGGAATATATTAAAATGAAATTAACTAATTTATTAATGATACTGACATTAGGCTTGTTTTTTTCGACTGCACATGCAACAGAAACACTACCTGAAAAAAGCGAAGCAACTAAAAATGACATAAAACGCGATGCGAATAAAGCTGTGGACCGTGTAGATGAGGCAACTTGTACTGGCACTGATGCAGAATGCGCGAAAAGAAAAATTGGAAATCGTGCTGAAGAAGGAAAAGATTTAATTAAAGATAAATCTACAGAAATAAAAAATAAAGTAGATTAATTTAAATTTTTATAACATAAACCCGTCCATGAGGCGGGTTTATTATTGTTAAATGTCGATTTATCCCGGTGACATATTGGTGACATTTTCCCAGAAAATAAAAAAGCACTTAGGATTTTTAGTCACTAAGTGCTTGTTATTATGGGTTGCGGGGGCAGGATTTGAACCTACGACCTTCGGGTTATGAGC
>NZ_JAIEME010000101.1 GCF_019752415.1 Nitrosomonas sp. | reverse complement strand
TTATGCGAAAACTTATTATACCAATTAGGCCTGAATCGGGCCGCAGTACTTGCTCGTTAACGGGACAGCAGTGATATACCCTACTTAAGACACGAGAATTCATCGAGATTTTAGTACCAAGAGATCATGAAATTTGACTTCTGTTTTTACTAAGAATCGATTAATAAACGACCCCTTGGCAAGAATTTGTAGAATCATTTTTCACCCATTTCACAGCAAGCAACAGGTGCGACGAATAAACCGGTCTGGTTGATATTTACAAGTATCAAGCAATTGCAGAATAAGCGTAAATTGAGCGGTGCGAGCACCTCAGCGTCAATAACACACACTACTACTGGATGCCAAGTCTCACCGATAAGCTTCGTACGCAAGAATCGCGGCAGCAATCCGCCGGGTGACCGCACTCGCAACTCGAGGGGTGGGACTTCTTCGGTGAGAAACACAGTCACACCACTCGTGAATCGATCACTGATCTGATGCACTTCTGGTATGCAAGAGCGATGGTGTTACTAACCACCTCCGCTATATGGAGCATATGCTGATGGAGAACCCAAGCAAGCCTGGGTAGATATCAGCACATCGGCGACAACGGAAATACCGAACGAAGAGAATTTATTAAGCTAATGAAAAAAACGTAAAACTAAGAACACTCGACTCTGAAGAAACCATCGTCACACATGTACCGGCCAAACTCAAAGGAGGCAGCACCGTACCCTAATGATATTATTAGATCGAAGGCTATTCAATCGGCCTGAAGATTCACCAATGAATTAAGGAAGTAGTCGGCTGGATGAGGACTTCGTTCTTTCGGAAAAATTCAAATGAAAAAATCAGGATGAATATAATGCCTTATTTTGTCATTTATTGACAAAATAAGGATTAGTTAGTGTCAACTTAAGAACTCTATTCTTGCCAGAGAACTAGATAGAATTCAATCATTCTAAAAAATGAAATATGGATATGCATTAAAAATCTCTAAGAATCTGTCGGACTTAGGCAAGCCAATGGAATGGATTCCTCCCATTCAACGGGATCGCACCCAGTCGTTTCCAGGATGATCCAAATCATTCGGCGGGAAATGTCAGTTGCCGCGATGTACAACAATTCATCGAAAAATTAAATACGCTGCTTCCAGATTTACACGCCCATCTTCCAACCGAAGCACAATAGGAATACACCTACCGTGCTAGCACCCAGACACCGTTTTCGACTGCAGAAGGCATCACACCCGAGCAAGTCAACTATAATGGCAATTTCCCATATGCCGCCGACGATAAAGGCCTGTGCCGTGAAAAAACAGTGTCAGTGAAATCGTTGCTGCCAAATCCCTGGGGATTATTTGAGATGCATGGCAATGTGTGGGAATGGTGCGCAACCGGTATGCGGAAGAATACCCTAAGCAAGCAATAACTGACCCGCTTAGCCCTGACCAGGGTACTCTGCCCGCGTGCTGCGTGGCGGTTCCTGACACAACATGGCAGGTTCACGCGTCCCTCTTACCGTAACATGTACGTGCCTGACTTTCGCTACGATGGTATCGGGTTCCGCCTGGCCCCAGGTTGAAAAGGCTGGCAAGAGGGACCGATAGGCCCCAAACCAGTCGCCTTCGGGCAGACAGTCGAGACGGAACGAGACGGTCAGGCCGAAGGCTTGAAAAATTTTACACAAACACTTCCTCCAAGAAATCAGCAATCGACCGATAAGCCCGGCTCGCCGCCAATTCCTTATAAACAGTTCCAAAGCTGGGATTATTGGCTTTCGGGTTGGTGAAAGCATGCATCGTGCCGCCGTAAACGTGCACTTGCCAATCCACATTGGCTTGGGTCATTTCGGTTTCAAATGCGAGCACCTGCTCCGGTGGCACCATCGGATCATCGTGGCCGTGCAGGCAGAGCACCTTTGCGGTGATTTTTTCATTGACCACATTGCCCGGCGCAAAAATGCCGTGAATGCTAACCACTCCTTTGACATCCGCGCCGGATCGCGCCAGTTCCAGCACGCACATGCCGCCGAAGCAGTAACCTATTGCAGCAACCCGGGTTGCATCGATTTGTGGCAGTTGCCGCACGGCATGCAATGCGGCGTTGATCCTGCGCCGCAATAAGGTGCGGTCTTGTGCAAATGGCGCCATCAACGCGCCATTCTTTTCCGCATCGCCATCCTCGCCGAAGATGCCTTTGCCGTACATATCCAGCGCAAAACCCACGTATCCCATGTCGGCGATTCTTTCCGCACCTTTGCACGCCATTTCGCGCCGCCCGCTCCAATCATGCGACACCAGCACAGCGGGTTTGGGCTTGCCGGTTTCGTGATAGGCCAAATAACCTTCCAATTGCTGGCTGCCGTCTTCATAATCCATGGTCTTTGTAATCATATTGCACCATCCTTTTTTAAATACTCAGTGAGTCCAGTATATTGCCTCCTGCTTAACAGCATAGCAATTTGTCCAATTATTTACATTTTCTAAACAAAAGTACGACATAATCTTTGCGCATTGATAGATTAATAAACTTCTAGTAGCTTAAAAATTCAACAAATAAAGCTATACTTCGATAATAATGCTATCTTGCCATTGCGTACAAGCAAATCCACATCGGGATGTTTATCATGCGACGGCAAGAAGGATTTGATTGTTTTGCTGCTTCCTGATAATTAAAAAACTCTCGTACAAACCTTTCCATACGGAATTTAAACCATGGTGCTTTTAAAAAATAAAATATTTTCTATAGTCCTAGCTACCTCTTTACTGTGGACAGCCAACACAGTGCTCGCGGAAAGTGTCGCGATTAAATACGATCAGATATTTATTGCTGACAAAGGATTGGTTGTTAAGAACTTGCTTACCGGGCAACTCAATCAGTGCACAACACCACCTTTGCTTGACCCAGCCGGTAATGATGTCACCAATTCGTTGGCGACTGCGACCGATATTGTCATCAAACGCAATTATGCAATTGTCACTGTGCATCCCGTGGATAGTCAAGGCAACACCGCGGCCGACACCGTTACTGTGGATGTATCCAAGTGTCTGGATAAAAAAACCATTCTGGTAAAAGAATGTATATCCACCGTAGATTTGGATAAGGGCATCTTAACGATTCCATGCGTTAAAATTAATGGCGCTATTGTCACTGTCAATATGGATCGCCGTGGTAACTCATCGAACTGGGAAGTTTCATTCTTCCAGAATAATTCCAATATGGCTAATTACAGCCATGACGATGATGATGACGAAGAAGTTGATGATGATGACAAGAAAAATAAAGATAAGCGTAAGAATCATTAAAAATGATCATTATTGATCAAATTTTCTGCTAATTTCGTTAGTCGCATCTCACAGGGCGGCAACTAAAGGAAAAATAGTTTTTCCGCTCTCCTTCAGAGTTATATCAAGTAGAATCGATTTTCAGGGGTAATCTACTTACCAATCGATGAAACAAATGGTAGTCTCTTTGTACGACACGATCTCTACCATAAATGACTTAAAGGACCTGATCATGACAAACAAACTGAAACAATTTGCAATCGGTGTTTCAACGATATCACTCTGGGTATTATCCACTCTTGCTTTCGCGCAGGATTTTACAACGCAAAAGGTTTTGCCGCTGGAATTATCAACCCAGGCGGCAATGGCGGCAATCAAAAAATGCCACGACGATGGCTTCAAAGTCAGCGTGGCGATTGTCGACCAATCCGGATTACTCAAAGTACAGTTGAAAGCCGATGGCGCCGGACCGCACACATTGGATAGCAGCCGCCGCAAGGCCTACACCGCCAATAGTCTACGCGATTCGACGCATAAATATGCGGTGCTGGTCACGCAAAAACCGGAATTGCAAAGCTTGACCCGCTTGAATGAGAACATCCTGCTATTGGGCGGCGGTTTTCCTATCAAAATTGGCGGTGAAGTGGTCGGTGGCATCGGCGTCGGTGGCGCACCGGGGATTGAGTTTGATGAAGTCTGTGCCAGTGCGGCGCTGAAAGTCTTGAAAGCGGATGATACGTTTGAGAAGAAGTGATTATTTTTTACGCATCATCGCTGCATAACCAATGAACAGCTCTTCCAGGAACAACCGGGAATTCAGCGGATGATGCGACAGTTGTTGCCTAGCATTTAAAGCCCGGGAAAAAGTAATACATTCCAGTAAATCAATCTGCCCGCTTAGTGTTTTAATTGGAGTCAACTGGTTCAAATAGTAACGAATCTTTCCGGTGGTGCGATAACTGACCAGGTCGTAGCACCACTTTTGCAGCCAATTGACGACGACGGAGAGACTCGTTTGCTGCAACGTTCCGGCTAAAGATAGCGGATCCAGCTGCTTTGGATTGGCGACATGTTGGATGAATTGCTCATAATGCACCGCATGTTCCCCTTTATCCAACAACAAGGCCTGTAATGGAGAATAACTGGCGGCTGCGAGGCAACCTTCAGGATCACTGACTGCCTGCTGTTTTAACCATGCCACTGATGTTTCAACATCGGGAACCGGCATGGCGATTTGCTGGCAGCGGCTGCATATCGTCGGCAACAAACGTTGCGCTTGATGCGTGACCAAAATAAACAAAACATGTTCTGGCGGCTCCTCAAGTTTTTTTAACAGCGCGTTAGCCGATGCCGTATTCATCGCCTCAGCCGGATAAATCAGGATAACTTTGTAACCATTTTGATGTCCGGTCATATAAACAAAATCGGTCAGTTTACGGATCTGATCGACACCGATTTGCTGGCTGGCAGGCTTCTTGGTTGCAGCGCTACCGGATTTCTCCTCATTCTCCTCTTTTTCACTATTCTCGCCTAGACTGACTGTTAACGCTTCCGGCATAACCGGATAAAAATTCGGATGGCTACTTTGCTCGAACCATCCGCAGCTCAAACATTCTCCGCACGCTTTGCGTTCTGCAGTCGGCGCAGTACATAACAATGATTTCGCCAGTTGGCGCGCAAACTCATACTTACCGATTCCCCTTTTCCCTTTGAGCAATAATGCATGCCCGAGAAATTCTCGGTTTTGTGTCAACTTCTGCCATATTTCCTGTTGCCAGATAAAAATGTCAGCCATGAATCAGCACGCATTGTAAGGTTCGTTCAACCGCAGCTTTGACTTCAGCCAAAGATTGACTGCTGTCGATGAGTTTGATCCGCTCAGGGAATTGCTTGGCTCTGCCCAGATAAGTGTCACGCACGCGCTGGAAAAAATCGGCTTGTTCTTGCTCGAATCGATCCATATTCCCTCCTTGACTAACACGTTGTCGCCCTACTCCCACCGGCACATCAAAATACAGCGTCAAATCGGGTTGTAGCGTTCCTTGCACCCACTGTTCCAAAATGGACAATTCTCCGCTACCCAGTCCCCTGCCCCCACCTTGGTACGCAAAGCTGGCATCGGTAAAGCGGTCCGATATGACCCACTGACCTTGCGCCAACGCTGGCAAGATCACTCTCCCAAGGTGCTCACGGCGTGCTGCAAACATCAGTAACGCTTCTGTTTCAGGATAAATTATGAATGATCCATCAAGCAATAAATCACGCAGTTTCTCCCCGAAAGCGGTTCCGCCCGGTTCACGCGTCAGCACAGCCTGCAATCCGACACGCTGCAATAGTTCGACAATCCAGGCAAGCTGTGTCGATTTTCCCGCGCCGTCAATGCCTTCCAGCGTAATGAATTTACCTTGTTTCATACGATTCCGATTTTCAAGGGTTGTCAAAGTAAGCTACCATGCATGGACATTCAATTATCAATCCATTCTATCATGCACATTGATGCTGCTGGTTTGCTCGTCACCGCTCAATTTATCACTTCTCCCAATTGTGATGAGCGCCCGGCGGATACGGAAATCAGTTTACTGGTAATCCACAACATCAGTCTTCCACCAAACGAATTCGGCGGCGATGGCGTGATTGAATTGTTTACCAACCGAATTAATCCAGAAACCCATCCTTACTATCAGACTCTACAGGGATTGAAAGTATCTGCACATTTTTTTATCCGCCGGGATGGCACGATCATTCAATTTGTCCCCTGTAGCCAACGTGCTTGGCATGCCGGTGCATCGAACTGGCAAGGCAACGAGCGCTGTAATGATTACTCGATAGGCATTGAACTGGAAGGCAGCGATATCACCCAGTTTACCGAAAAACAATATACTGCTTTGATTACACTTACAAAGTGCTTATGTGATCACTATCCGATCAAAGATATCGCCGGACATTCGGATATTGCGCCCGGACGCAAATCCGATCCGGGGTCTTATTTCGATTGGGAAAAATATGGCAATGGTCTGCGTCGAGACTTGATCATGCGATCAACAAGTAGTGACCTGGTCAAGTAAAACCGGACACCTCAGTTAAGCAACTTTCATCGTTTTTTCTGCTTCAGCTTCATATTGGTTCAGACTTTTGTAATCCAGGTATGAATGCAGTCTTTTGTTGTTATAAAACACGGCGATATACTGCAAAATGTGCTGTTGTGTTTCATAGCGGGTTTGGTAATGCCGTCATTGGCAGCGTTCCTGCTTGATACTGCCAAAGAAGCTTTCCGCAACTGCATTATCCCAACAATTTCCCAGACAACTCATACTGCCAATAAAACCATATGCTTTCAGTAGATTGCGGTATGCTTTGCCGGCATACTGCGGCTCGCGAGTCCTGCTGCACATCAGGTCAGGTGGTGGCCGACGCAACCAGATAGCCATTCGCAATGCATCACAAACCAGTATTGCTTTCATCAGTGAGCTCATGCTCCAACCGGCCACTTTTCTGGAAAATAAGTCTATTACGATTGCCAGTTACAGCCAGCCTTCCTGTGTCCAGATGTATTTGATAGCGCTGACATCAACTTGATGCCAGAATTAGAACGATCTCGAATCTTCGGAACTTTAACTTCAATGTCTCCGAGTCCTGTTTGAATCGATTACTTAGGTAGATAACCATTTCTAGCCACTGCCGATTTACCTTCAGCAGTTTCTAAAGGTCCAGCCCGCTCAATATAAATCGATACTTCCGCTTCTATCGCTGCAGCCAAAATCTACGTGCACCTTCACGGAGCATCTCTTGCAACGGATTATCCTGGTCTGATTTATTCAGTTTAAAAACATTATCTGTGATTTTTATCATCTGACATTGCGATGTTCTTCTTATTTTGATAATCGATCTGCCAGATCTTTATCAACAGATTACACCGCTCTCTTCTCCTGTCATACACCAGAAATGATCATAGTTCTTGGTTCAGAGGTTCTTTTAATAGTGACCTCAAGTTCGGAAATGCACTCTCATGTATTTCTTGTAATTTATAAATTTCCTGTAGCACCTCCAAAGGAAATCCTTGCCGGTTTTGTTCTTTCTCAACAATGAGCAGTTTGCTGATGTACAAATAGAATTCTTTATAGCCCCAGTGTAATTGAATCATTTCCGTCACTCTTGGATAGCTTTTATCAAGAAGCGATTCCCGGTCACCTAAGAAAGCTTTAAATTCTTTTATTGAATTTTTTAATGACATTTGTATGTTCCTCCCAGTCAATTGAAGTAAATCAGATTGTTCATCGATAATCAATAAAGTAATTCTATCATTTTCGGTTAATTACTAAAGTAGGGCCCGCAGTCAAGACGATTATAGATTGAATTTAAGAGCGTATCCTATTGATACAGTGGAACGGCTCTGCCCCATTTTTGTTTCTATTTCTGATCAATCGAACTGCTTATTGTGACACCTAATTCATTAAGTTTTAGATACATTATTCATGAGTGACTTCATCATAATTTCTATGAGCTGTTTACTGCTATAGTCAATTAATCATTATTTATTATTAGCGTTGCACTGGCACCTTTGTCCCGAAAAAATAATTAATCTAAGATGGCCTTACTTGATTGGACAATTTTTCCCATAGCTTAAGTGAAAATCTTGCGGTAATGGCTACCCTGCTTTTTGCATTGCAGACAGGTTCTTAAAGTAGAACTTCCTTGGGCGTTTTGTCGTCAAGCGCGGCATGAGGTCTATTTTGGTTGTAGAACATGAAATATTTTTCTAAGCCTCGCTGTGCATCGCATACGCTGTCGTAGGCGTGCAGATATACCTCTTCGTATTTGACGCTCTTCCAAAGCCGCTCGACAAACACATTATCACTCCAACTACCCTTGCCATCCATACCGATCTGAATACCGTTATCCTTCAGCATCCTGGTGAATTGGCAACCTTGGTCAGTATTGAAGATATCTGGCTTGCCATGCTTGTTTAAGGCTTCTTGCACAGCTTCAATGCAGAAGCCGGTAGTCAAGTGTTAGACAATCGCCATGACAGCACCCGACGGCTTGCCCAATCTATCACGGCGAACAGATAAACAAAGCCGCGCTATTGGGATGTACGTGATATCTGCTGCCCAGACATGGTTTGAGCGGATGATGGACAAATTCCGCAACAGATATGGATAGACTGGGTGCGTCCGATATCGCTTGCTGGTGTTGGGCTTGCGGTAGATTGCATGGATTCCCATTCGCTTCATCTGCGTGGATACACGACGCCGACCGAGTAAACTCCCTTCACGTTTGAGTACTTTGGAAAGCATTCTGGTGCCTGCAAAGGGGTGGTTCAGATGCAATTCGTCTATCCGGCGCATCAGCGCAAGTTCCTCCGCTGATAGCGGAACCGCTCGGCAGTATGCAGTTGAACGCGCCTTCTAACAAATCATTCTCCAATGTAAGCTGTCCAATCTTGGCGTGAAGTAGCTTGAGATCAGGTGTGGCCGCCTTTGCACTTGAATTACTCCCGAATACATCGATTGCAGATTCCTGTAACTGCTGCTTCCATTCCGAAATCTTATTTGGATGCACATCAAATTGTTCAGCTAACTCAGCTAGTGTCTTGTCACCCTTGATCGCAGCTATTGCCACCTTGGCTTTGAATCCGGCTGCGTGATTCCTTCTCGTCCTTCTCATACTCTTACTCCTTTTTTGCCGCAAACTTCACAGATTTAGATTCAGCAAGATTACCACTTATCCAACTGTTCGAATTTGTGAGGACACTTCTTGGTGGATTGGTTTAGCAATCGAAGACTGCTGGATGCAATCGGATATGTCTCACCGACAGAATTTGAAAAGGCGTATCATCGCCAACAGGAAGAGTCAGCTGATGCAGTTTGACTCAAGAAAACTTCTATCAGGAAATACAGTTTTTATTCAACCATTTATAGAAAATTATCAAACAAACACAACACCCGTTTGCACAAGTCCCATCAAATGGATATTTTCAACATTCACAGCACTGTCTGCAGCCAACACAGCCAAGCCACCGGTTGATATTTCACCGGTATCAAGCATTTTAACGTAAGGCGATTTCTCTGTTCCTGACGGTGCGAATCCGAACAGGTTCTGCCATAATAGGGTTACAATTTCGTCGTGATTGGTGAGTCTTGTCGCATGGATTGCAAACTCTCCCAATTGTTCATAACTCAAGCCTTTATCCGCTTCATCTAGGCCGATGCCAACATAATCCTGGTTGGCGACAGCAGCAGCACCGAAGACAGCACCGAGCAATTTGGCAACTTTACCGGCGTAACCATCCAAATCTAGTGCCAATCTGATATCACTAAACTCTAGGCGCTCAATATGCGTCAGTGTATCTTGGTCGCCGGGATTGTTTTTTGCTGTGACGGTATAGCCGTTGGATGTCTTATTCAGCGTGTAGTTATTGCGCGGCGCTTGCACCAACACGGTATCAATTCCGGAATTGCCATCCAAGATATTGCTGCTGTCGTTTCCGATCAGCACATCATTGCCTTGACCGGTGATGATATTCTCTATTGTCACATTGTCTGCAATCCATACATTTGGAATGGGCAGGCCGACATTCACGCCGTTGGATTGAACATATATCGGCTCACCGATAAACGATGCGCTGGTTGGGTTCAAATCTATGCGACTAGAAACAGTACCTGTGTACTGAATGGTGTCAAAAGCACCACCGGCATCCCAAATGGTTTCGTTATGGGTGCTTGCATCGTTGTAAATGTAAGTATCATTACCGGCATGGTAATGTGTATTGGCGCCGTATAAATATTGCATGGCGGCTATGTCCAGCACCATTGGTGTGGTAGGGTGGAAGGAAAATTCATTGCCTTCTTCCCCTTGCAAATTTGAATAGGTATAGCTCATGATCGTATGCATGATGTTATCCAGAGCGGGTGGAAGCATCTCTTCCGCTAGGTCATCCGAGTTTGCAAAGGGGTGTTTAAAGCCCAGGGCATGACCGATTTCATGTAACAGTGTTTCAAAGGAGATGGTGCCTGGAGTCCAATCTTGAAAATTGAGAAGACTTTGGGTATTCATCCAGATATCACCTGATTTAGGACTGTTGCTGGGTAAATAAGACCAGGCCAATGTCGATTCATCCGGATCTTCCGTATAGGCTGCACGTATATCACCAACTGCGCTGGGGGTTTCCGAAACTTTGATGAAGTTTAAATTGGCAACATTAGCCCATTGTTGTAAAGCATTCTCAAAGTAGCCCTGGTCTGCGCTGGCCAGTGGTTTAACTGCGCTATTCCAAGGTTCGCCATCGCCGGACTGAGAACCATAGCCAGAACCGGAAAGCATGGACCAGAACAATGGGCTGTTACTGGCCGGGAAACTGTAGGAAATGGTTGAATTAGCCCAGCGTGTACCGCTTAATAAAGAGTCAACCTGATTGTCATTGGCCGTGTCGGTGAAAATAACACTGCTAGAGATAAAAGGAGTTGTCATTTTATAAATCCCAAAAATCTAGAAATTACGAGACTAAATTTGGTACTGCCGTCAATCTACATCATCACTTTCAAAACATATCTCTATTTTAAAACCGCACAATATAATCTTTAGTATTTCACAGAATGTTTAATTGCTATATAATATAGTATATTTATATATTGTAATGTCGTGACTAAGTAGGCACGCGCAAACGGGATTTCTTTGGGCATGCCCATTTTTGTCACCCAAAATGCTATTTTGGCAGCAAGATTCCTCAGACAAAAAAACCGCACCAAGATGCGCAAGCTCATGACCAGGAAGATACCATTGATCATACGACAGACTTATCAGTGCTCATGGCTCGAATTTTGTAGAGTCGGCAATCATTCTTTCCTTGGCCAAACTTTACTTCAATCGGAATGCGCTCGCGACATTCCTACCGAAGTTGTGCTTTCAGGCGCTTCAATTCATCTTTATATTCAGGAATACTCTTTGGCGGACACCCCAGTGGGTTGCCTGAGAAACGGATATTCCATCTGCATCGGATCAATATGATTTAAATTCCACGGCAGAAACTGCAATTGTTGCCTGATACCTGCACAGCGTTTTTTATTGGATGGTCGTCTCAGCTTGACCAAGCTAAGATAGGTTTTCTGGCAATCTCGTGATAAGTTCGCGACTTCTTTTTCTGTGAACGATTACTTTTGGTTAATATAACGAATTATAGTGCACGACTTCTTGTGTTAGTTCAATTATTTACGTGCACTATTTTACCAAACTACACAATATTATTAAATAATATAAATTAAATGTACTTTTTGAATAAGTTCTTTTTATTGAGCAACCAATTCTTTCCGAATATTTTGTAGTTTAGGATCATCCGGCAAGACCAACTCTGCTCTCTGTAAATAGAGTCTGACCATATTGAGCTTGCCTTCGATTTTCGCTTTCTCAATAAACTGTACATACCGGCCCACTATTTTCAGCAGACCATCACGCGCTTCTGCATTCTCTGGTTCCTTGACTAAGACCATCTGATAATATTTATAGGCATTATTTCTCGATGGGGTGGTAAGGTAACCTGCATTATAAGCTTTCTCAGCTGCAACCAAGTACTTCTGGATTAAAACTTCATCAGTTTTTGTTATCAGCGTTGCTTTTAGATCTATCTGCTCGGGTTGCTGCTCAGCCTCTAATATCTTTTCTGAGCCCAATTCTGGATTTGATTGAGCGACAATCGTAGGGGTAGCGGATCGTTCTTCTTTAATAATTACTGGTGTAACAGCGGTTTTACCAGGATTGCGTTGGAATAAAGGCTGACTAGCTACTGTACTTTGCTTGTCATCCACTAATTCTGCCGGTTTCTTTTCAAACCATAATCCATACGTCACCAACACAACAATCCCGGCCATAACACCAATCCATAGAGTGTTCTTAACAATCGGATTGCGATTAACAACCTCTGTGATTGCTCGCTTGGCGGGTGATGACTCCGCCGAGTCGCTGGTTTGCTCTGATTTTAGTAGCGTTAAAATCTCGCCTGCCGATTGCGGTCGACAGCTGTATTCGGGCTGTATCATCCAATCAATCACTTGCAACAATTCTACGCTATACGGAACACCCGCAGCCGCAGAAACTGAGCCCATCGGATCCGGTTCACCTTGGCTTAAAGCCACAACCCGGCCCAGCGCAGCTATGGGCTGGTGATGTGTGATACAGGCAAACATCGTCGCGCCCAGCGCATAGAAATCGGCCGCAGGCCCGGGTACATTTGCAGGATCATATTGTTCCGCTGGCGCGTAACCGCTAGCTAATTCATCCGAAAACTGGGTAGTGCGTGCAGCGATAACCAGACGTGCAGCAGCAAAATTCGTCAGCATTGGTTCGCCATCCTTACCCAAAAAAATCGCTGCCGGCTGAATTCCGCCATGCACCATCTTGTTTTCATGGATTCTCTGCAACGCATTCAGGATAGACACAAGAATGAATTTTAATTCCGTTTCAGAGAATACTGCTTCAGATTGGATTAACTTGGAAAGTGATGTACCGTCTCGGGTGCTCATGATCAGATAAGCCGTGCCATTGAATGGCAGGCTGTTCTCCGCCAAGACAAGATTGGGATGTTCGATTTGTGTCAGCATCTCAGCCTGCTCCAAAAATGCCTTTAGCCCATAGTCAAAATTTTCTTTATCTTCGAGAGACTTGGCCTCAACACGCAGACCATCGCTTGCACGAACAGCGAAATCGTTCGGAAAATACTCTTGTATTCTCACCTGCTCTTTAAGATGATGATTCCAGGCACGATAGATAATATCGAACGGATTAACTTTTACGGTTCCTTTAATTTCGTAGACGCCGATTTGTGTCCCTACAGGTAGAATTTGATCGTGTATATTTATCATAATAAGTTATTTCCAATCTCTATTAATGCATTCGGTCTGATACAACTGACCGGCAAAAGTACATTGTTCCGTATAGTTTAAAGCAACTGAGTTTGATACACACCAATATTTTCTGATTGAAATGAAACCGACCGAAAGCAGGCAGGCAGGCAGGTTTTCTGATTTAGAAATGCGAATAGTACTCAGCTTCTGATCGATGGCCTTCAGCAACGATTCGGATAATGCGTTCCAACCGAAAATAGCGGTATTTTTCAACATCGAACACTCGTAAGTCCTGGTAAAAACATTCATGTGAATTAAAATCTATATTAATCCTTGAGTCTACTATGTAAAATACCCTAGTTAAGAGAACCAGACTCCTATGATCGTCCGACACATCGGATACTCATCGATTCGGTCATGTGTATTGAACACCTTACTCTGCTTTGACTTCACTGCAAATCTTTGTTACTTTCCAACGTTTACTAGAAATTCTCCTTTTCTATTTCGCAGAAAATGACAAGGTATCAGATGCACGAAGAATCCGTGATGCATGGCCTGAAATCCAAAGGATTAAAAAAAGGATCGGTATCCAAGTCGGCCGCGGTCACCATTGGCCTAGCAGCCACCGCTCCGGCATACTCGTTAACTGGCGCTTTGGGTTACGGTGCATTGGAAAGCGGCTATCAGTTGCCGATCGTGTTCATTCTGTCTGTGATCCCGATGTTTTTTGTAGCATTGTCCTACAAACATCTAACTACTTCAGCTCCAGATTCCGGTACGGTTTTCACATGGGGCGCAAAAGCCATCGGCCCACGTTTTGGTTGGTTCGGCGGCTGGGCGCTGTTACTGGCAAGCGTACTGGCGGGCGTCGCCGCAACCCAAGTCATAGTCAACACGACAGCCATCGTTTTTAATTTAGCCGAAACACCCTTGTGGTTTCACTTTGGTGTAGCGATTCTGTTCATCCTCAGTACGACGTATCTTACGGCACTCGGTGCTGAGGAATCTTCACGCACCACCATGGTTCTAACGATCGCTCAATACGGCGGCCTCATCGTACTCGCAGCAATTTTGTTGATGCGCGTCACTCAGGGAGAAGCAGTGAATACTGCTGAGCAATTTTCACTGGAGTGGTTCAACCCGTTTGCGATTTCTTCGTTCAGCGCATTTCTGAATGGATTTCTTGTAGCACTATTCATTTTCTGGGGATTTGATGCATCGTTAGCAATGTCTGAGGAAACGGATGGCAGCTCTGAGCAAGCAGGACGAAGTGGCCTTATCGCAATGACAATTACCGTAATTACCTATGTAGTTTTCTCTTCAACAGCGTTAGCGTATGCTGGTATTGATCCGCAAGATAAATCGAGCCTGACGTACAAGGATAATATCGATTCGATCATAACCGTTCTAACAACCGACATGATCGGCGCCAAAGGTGCGCTAATTGCTGCCTTGATAATCGGCGTTTCAGCTTTCTCGTCGACGATGTCTACTATCATGCCGGCAGCGCGTATTGCGCTCGCAATGGCGACATACCGGGCCATTCCTAGCAAATTTTCTTCAATCAGTGAAGCAACACAAACACCAAAGTTTGCAACGTGGACAATCGGTTTGATGACACTGGTAATTTACACAACCCTGAGCATGATCAGCGAATCAATTGTCAAAGATTCGATCCACAGTGTTAGCATAGCAATCTGCACCTATTACACTGTAGCGTCGCTATCCTGTGTGCTCTATTTTCATCGTACCGCATTTAATCATTGGCACACAGCAGTATCACAAGTGATTCTTCCCGTAATTGCTGCTGTGATTTTGGTTGCGGTAGGTATTCTTCAGGCCTGGAACATGATGGATCCCAATTATGGATCTAGTGGATCATTTGTTGGCGTGGGTACTGTGTTCTTAATCGGAGTTGTCACGTTATTTCTCGGTGTACCGCTGATGATACTTTGGAACATTCGTGAACCCAGATTCTTTCGGGGCGAAACCCTCCCTCTTGAAAGGGCGCATATGGTGCTCGATAACGAGAATGGCATTCCGATCCACTCCGGTATCCACAAAGAAGCCGAAAATAGGCTACCTAGTAAATCGAAGAAGTTAGATTCACTGGTCTCTGGTGAAGTCTCTGGTGAAAAAAAACATTGAAATTTTTCATAAGATTGACTGTGCTATATTCAAAACTCTTGCATCATTTCTAGATGGATTTATCTTTTTCAAGCGGAAAACCAGCATCACGTAAAGCTTTAATACCTCCTTACATCGATGCCACATTGGTATAGCCCATATGTTGCAATAAATCCGCCGCCAGCACCGAACACGGTATCCACCACCACAATACAGCACAATGACAGCTTGCTTATCAGGTATCACGTTTTCAATGTCGCTGTTCGATGATACCTTTTCCAAGGTGACAAGCACCAGCTGCATGATCAATCCAGAATTCATGATCTTTGCGGACATCAATAAAGTGGAATTTTTCTCCCCGCATCATCCGAGCCTGCACATCAGCCACAGTACATTCCTTTACTCGTTGTTTTGCTTGTTCCACTAACCGTAAAACCTCGGATTGTGTAATTTCTATTAGCGTTGTTTACATCTTTTTGAGAGGATGTGAACATGAAAATATACAAAAGAACACGGTTAACACCACTTGATCGTGAAGA
>NZ_JAIEME010000103.1 GCF_019752415.1 Nitrosomonas sp. | reverse complement strand
TCCATATTTATCAGTATGATGCAGTTTATCAAACCTTTTTGACCAAAGTCGATGTGATCGAATAAATCAGTGTTTCCTTAATTTGTATTCTTTGATAAAACCACTGACACGCTGCACGCACTGTAATGGAAAATTAATGGAAACCGGAAAACAACAAATCGAATATTTCCTAGCCCTTGACAAGGGAATATTACGAAAAATTTCTAGTTTTTCCAGAATGTGGCCAGATTTACTGGCAGGGTGGGCATTATGTGCGCATAAAACTTCTGATTGATGAGTTTGCCGCAGAAAGATTATAGCTCGGTTTAATTCCTGATTGAAAATAATCTTTTACTGCAACTAGGATGCGCATCTCATCAGCCTTTTATTCAGCACCCATTCAGATTTTACTTGCTATGATTATTATAAATGCAAAGATATTTTTAATGGATTGCCTAGTGAGCAATAAACTCCAGGGTGGTCGTTAAAAATAAGATTAATTTGTGTTGCTTCATTAACATTGATGATTGAGGTTGATATGAAAAAGTTCAAATTAACTTGCCTGGCTATCATCCTTTGTGGGGTGTTTTTGGCACCGCCTGCAGGAGCTGAAGGAGATGGTGGTGGGGGCGATGGTGGAGGTTTTGATGGGGGCGACTTTGGAGGCGATTATGGCGGCGCTGATTTCGGAGGGGATTATGGAGGGGGAGATTATAGCGGTGATTACGACCCCAGTGGTTATTCTGACTATGGTGATTCTGATCAAAGTACTTTTGATCAGAATGGCTACGATCAAAGTGATGCGTTTTATCAGGATGATGGATTTAATCAACCGGAAGATTTTGGGGGAGGCGATGACCCTGGTCAGGGAGGTGACTTTGATCAAACGGGTGCATTCGGTCAGTCCAATGATTCTTATCCGAGCGATAGTGTAGATCAGAGTACTGGATCACAACAGAATGATGGATTTGCGCAGGAGCCACTTCGGAACGAACTTGCAACTGTACCTACAGATTCTACTGGAGCTGCTGGATCTCCTGATTCTGCTGGGGCCGATCAATCGAATCAGGACAGTGGTGTTACTCAGGGCGATTCTTCAACTCAGATTGTGAATATTGAAAATAATAATAGTTCAGATAATAATACTGAGCAGAATCAAGATCATGGACATGATCATCATGGCGGGGGGCACCATCATCATGGCGGATTTGATTCGGGATTCGGGCTAGGCCTAGGTGTTGGATTGGGATTTGGATTCGGTCCATGGGGTCCTTTTAGTCCATTCGGTCCTTTTGGAGGCTTTGGCTATTATGGCTTTGGTGCGCCGTTTAGTAGTTTTGGCTTTTACAGTAATCGGGTGGGTGTCGGGCTCTATAATAACGTTGGTTTTGGGCCATATCGCTATTTTGATCCCTACTACCCACTGGGTGGTTACCCTGCAATGATTGCTGCATCTCCGGTATTCTCAGCTCCGATGGTTGTAACTCAACCCAGAGTCCCAACCTATGTTCAGCAAAATCAAGTTTCCCGGCCTGCTCCTGTGCAGAATAGAAATTACTGGCATTATTGCCGTAATCCTGAAGGATACTACCCTTATGTCAAAGAGTGTGCAGGAGAGTGGATCAAGGTGCCTCCGCAGCCTTCTTGATTATTCAGACGAGCGTGCCAGAATGAGGGGCAGAAAAAGTTTTTATCCGATTGGTTTTATTTGATTAAATTTTTTAAGAAAAATGATAGGATTATTTGGCAGGGTTGATTATTTCCCAATCTTCAATATTCCCCGCGGTTTCGTTAAAGATTGGATGAGCACTTATCTCACTGACTTCTTTGAGGCGAGCATAGCGCCGATGATCTCTATCTTTCAGTTTTCCCAATAAGTGGCCAAACTCGTATTCCAGTTGCCCGCTAGTGACTGTAATTTTTTTTGTACAATACTGAGCGGTGATTTTATTTCTATCAAAGTGATAACCCCGGATTTCTGCTTCATCTACTACAAATCCCAGATAAGCAGCGATAGCGGCAACAGGATCTGTTGTATTCTTGAATCTTGTTAATTGAGGGTGATTTTTATATCCCTTGGTATAGCCTTGCAAAACCTTCTGAGCTAAAAGGCCCTCGCGCCACAGGGCTACCAAGCCTTTAGCATCTAAATAATAGGGATGTACTGACCAAAGTCGCATGATAACCAATTGAATTTAAATTTGGTTTTTCTCAAATTCAGTTTTAAACGTATCGTTTGTTTGATTTTGTCGATTTCATTGTTCTGATAATACACCGGGTAGAGCTTTTTAGGTCTGAAAGCTAGCAAGATATCCTTAGGATCAATGCCCAATTTTTCTATTTCAGAGAAGCTATATCGTTCCGATATCAAGATTTATTGGTGAGAAGCCGAAATATGTTTACCTTTTATACTTGAATGGGAGATAGTGATGAATAGTTTTACTAAATATGTGGCCAGCATCTTGTTTGCAATCCCGATGATAGCTTCGGCAGCCGTGGATCTCGTGACGAATGGCAGTTTCGAAGCGGATTCGCAAGCGAGCGGTACCTGGAATATCTATAATTCGTTGACCGGGTGGACGGGTATCCCAAACATCGAGCTGCGCAATAATGTTGCTGGAACTGCTTATGAGGGAGGTAATTTTATCGAATTGGATACTTATTCGAATAGCTCGTTGTCACAACTTTTGGTTGGTACTCCTGGTCTGTATCAATTGAGCTTTTGGTATTCAGCCCGTCCGGGTACTGGCGCCACTAATGATCTGACGTTCACGGTTGATGGATCTGCTCCTGTGACTGTCTTGAATGGTGCTAGTAATTCAGGCAGTGATCACATGTGGTTAAATTATTCGACAATCATTAACTTTGATGGATATGGGTTGCTGACTTTTAGCGCCAGTGGAATAAGCGATAGCTATGGCGGCTCGCTCGATATGGTTTCATTTGCCAGTCCTATACCCGAGTCAGAGACCTATGTCATGCTGTTAACCGGACTTGGGTTGTTGAGCCTTACTGCGCATCGCAAGAAAAAAAACATTAGACCCGATTAAATTTTTTCAGGAACCTCGTCATAAAGATGAGGCTTTTTTATTGAAGGTGCTGAAGCATGTGATGCCGGAATAACGATGATTTATAAGCTTTGGACAAGGATAATGAAGAATGATATGGTAATTGGGTAATTGCAAGTTTGTTGGATGGTCATAGTGATTGCAGACGATTCACAGAATAGGCCATTAAAAGATTCTAGTAAATTGACTGCAACCATTAAAATATCACTTTGTATAGGAATTCAGAATGAAGAGAAAACGGATAGTAAGCTTGGTTGCTCTCTTAATGATACTGCCACTGTTATCGGGTTGTTGGACACTTGTTGTTGCGGGTGCAGGTGCTTATGGCGGGTATAAAATGAAAGAGAACGGCTATACACTACAAAACCCGATTACCAAGGAAAAGAAATCGAACAAGTAAGATTCCTGGCGATAGGGTTGTACCAAGGACTACTTAACCTTTTATTTTAGAATTTTCAGAATCTTCTTTGTGCTGGAAACTTTCGTATATCATCAGCGCGGCACCGATAAAGATGGCGGAATCGGCGATGTTGAATGCTGGCCAGTGATAGGTGCCGATGTAGAAATCCAGAAAATCGACTACATGACCAAGCGTGACGCGGTCATATAAATTCCCTAAAGCACCGCCCAAAATTAGACTCAATGACATGCAGAATAATTTTTCATGTTTGTATTTATTGAGTAGGAAGACGATCAATAATGCGGCACTGCCCGCGACTCCGCTCAGGAACCAACGCTGCCAGCCCGACTCTTCGCTCAGAAAGCTAAAGGCCGCGCCGGGATTGTAGGTCAGCACCAAGTTAAAAAATCCGGTCAATGGAATTTTCTGACCAAATTCCAATGCAGACTCTACCCAATATTTGCTGGCAAGGTCCAGAACCAGAACGATCAAAGCAATGCTCAGGCTGATGTAAAGCTTCATAGCAGAAGTTCCCGTTGGATAAGTGTTAGGTTTTAGGCGTAGTGTCGTTCTTCACCGTCGCCATAAAGATTAGTGACGCAACGCTCGCACAATGTGGGGTGTTCCGCGCGATGCCCGACATCCCGGCGATAATGCCAGCAGCGTTCGCATTTTTTCTGTGTGCTGGATGCCACAACGATTTTTTCCTTCTGCGAATCATTGATCTGAATCAGATGAACTTCAGAAACAATCAATACGAAGCGTAAATCATCGCCCAGAGCCCTAAGTAGGGTGAAGTCGTCACTGTTGGTGTGAATTTCTACCGTCGCCGCCAATGAGGAACCGATTTTTCCTTGTGCGCGAGAGCCCTCCAGTTTTTTTAGCACTTGCGAACGCAAAGTGCGTATTCTCAACCAGCGCTGCTGTAATAACTGGGTATCGGGCTGCGCTGGAAAAGTATGCCAATACTGCAATAGCACACTGTCTTCTTTGTCACCAGTCAGATGTTCCCATACTTCTTCCGAAGTGAAGCTCAGGATTGGCGCAAACAGGCGTACCAGGCTATGTGCGATATGGTATAGCGCGGTTTGTGCCGAGCGGCGTGGCGTGCCTTTGGCTGCAGCTGTGTACAGGCGATCCTTGAGGATATCTAGATAAAAGCCACCCAAGTCTTCAGAGCAGAAATTGTGCAGTTTGTGCACTACTTGATGGAATTCATAACGCTGATAGCTTTGTGTCAAGTCTTCTTGGAAAGAATCGGTAAACGCCAGCATATAGCGATCAATTTCCAGGCAATCAGAGACAGCAACCAGATCGGTCTGTGGATTAAAGTCCATTAGATTAGCGAGTAAAAAGCGCAGTGTATTACGGATGCGCCGATAGCTCTCGACGACTCGTTTCAGAATTTCTTCGGAAATGGAAAGCTCACCGGAATAATCAGTTGAAGCCACCCATAAACGCAAAATATCGGCACCGGAAGTATCCATCACTTTCTGCGGTGCGATGACGTTTCCTTTGGATTTGCTCATTTTGTGACCGCTGCCATCCACCACGAATCCGTGTGTGAGCAATGCATCATAAGGGGCTCGGCCATTAATGGCACAACCGGTCAGCAGCGAAGACTGGAACCAGCCGCGATGCTGGTCGGAGCCCTCCAGATACAGATCAACCGGATATTTGAGTTGAGCATTCGGCTTAACGATGGTGGCGTGTGTGGTGCCGGAATCAAACCAAACATCCAGTGTGTCGGTCAGTTTTTGATAATCCTTGGCTTCTTCCCCCAGCAATTCAGCGGCATCCAGTGCAAACCAAGCTTCGATGCCTTGTTGTTCCACTTTTTGCGCCACTTGCTCGAGTAGCTCGAGTGATCGTGGATGCGGCAAGTGGGTTTCTCTATGCACGAAAAGGGCCATCGGAACGCCCCAGTTACGCTGGCGTGATACGCACCAATCCGGGCGGTTCTTAATCATCGCTTCCAGGCGGGCCTTGCCCCATGACGGGTAAAATTCAGTGGACTCGACAGCCTGTATGGCCAGTTCACGCAGGGTTTGTTTCTGCGCAGTTGCATCGATTGCACCTTGTAGATTCATGCCAATAAACCATTGTGGCGTGGCGCGGAAAATGATGGGTGTTTTATGGCGCCAGCAATGCGGATAACTGTGCTCGATTTTTTTCAGGCAAAACAGATGTCCGCTGGTTTTGAGTGTGTCGATGACAACATTGTCGGCTTTCCATACCAACATGCCACCCACGAGAGGTGTGTTGGCCTTGAATTTTCCATGACCATCGACAGGACTGTCGACGGGTAGCCCATATAATTGACCGACAAAATAATCATCCTGACCATGCGCCGGTGCGGTGTGCACAAGCCCCGTGCCAGCCTCCAATGTAACATGTTCGCCACAGATGATTTTGACCGTGCGTGGCTCAAACGGATGTTGTAATTTTAACTTTTCAAGTTCGGATCCCGTGCAGGGGATACCGTCGTGCTCAATGGCGGTCAAGCCGTAGCGCTCCAGACAAGCTTGCTTCAGTTCGGCTGCGAGGATCAGCCAGCCGCGTGTTGTTTTTATCAGTTCATAATTAAAATCCGGGTGAACGCTGACCGCTTGGTTGGCTGGTAGTGTCCAGGGCGTGGTAGTCCAGATGGTGGCATAAATGGTGTCATTTTCCGGGATCGGGATGCCAAAGACGTCGCAGAGCAATCGATGTTCGGACGATTGCACGGTAAAACCAACATCAATCGCGGGCGAAGTCTTGTCTTCATATTCCACTTCCGCTTCAGCCAATGCCGAGCCACAATCAATACACCAGTTGACCGGCTTCTGTCCCTGATACAAATAACCACTCTGATAAATCTTTCCCAGTGCACGAATAATATCTGCTTCTGTTTTGAAGTTCATCGTGAGATAGGGATTATCCCAATCGCCAAGCACGCCGAGGCGAATGAAATCAGCTTTCTGGCGCTCTACCTGTTCCTTGGCAAAAGTACGGCAAAGCTCTCGCACTTTATCAGCCGGTAAATGTTTGCCATGTTTCTTCTCGATTTGATGCTCAATGGGTAGCCCATGACAATCCCAACCCGGAATATATGGTGCATCGAAACCAGCCAATGTTTTACTTTTTATAATGATATCTTTGAGAATTTTGTTGACCGCATGACCGATGTGAATGTCGCCATTGGCATAAGGGGGGCCGTCATGCAGAATGAATTTGGGGCGCCCTTTGCTGACAGAGCGGATTTTCTGATACAGATTCTTTTCTTGCCAGGCCTTTAGCATGTCCGGTTCACGGCTGGCCAGATTGCCGCGCATCGGGAAGGGGGTATCGAGTAAATTGAGGGTTTTTTTATAATCGGTCATGAAATAAATTAGTGGGTTAAAGGACGCTACTGGCTACTTTAATGGTTCTGAATCGTCAGGAAAAAGTCTTTTGCTTGCACGACATCTTTTTTAATTTGAACGATGAGTTTGTCGATATCCGCATATTTTTCTTCGTCGCGCAACTTGTGCAGAAAATCGACTTGTAAGTGTTGCCCGTAAATGTCCTGGTTAAAGTCAAACAAATGTACTTCCAATACAGGTTTTCCATTTTTATGGACTGTTGGTCTCACGCCCAGACTGGCAACGCCGGGAAGTATTGTTGCTGGCGATGACTGGATAGCGCCGCGTACGGCAACAACAAAAATACCCGAGAGTGGCGGGTGATTATATTTCAACTGAATATTTGCTGTCGGAAATCCGATTTTTTTGCCTAGTTTATCACCATCAATCACACGCCCACTGATGCTGTAAGGTCTGCCTAGTAATTTTCCGGCCATATTAAGATCGCCAGTGGCAAGTGCTTGCCGGGTAGCAGTGCTTGAAATACGTTGATTGTCAATGGCGACACTGGGCATGACCTCTACGGAGAAACCATTTGCTGCTGAATGGGCTTGCAGCATGGCAAAATCACCCGCACGTCGTGCACCAAAACGAAAATCATCCCCCACAAGCAACCAGCGAACAGACAGCTCTTGATTCAGAATGCGCGTAATAAATTGTTCTGGATTAATTCTGGCAAAATCATAATTGAAGCGGCAAATATGGATACAATCGACTTCTGACTGGATTAAGTATTTCAGTTTTTCCCGCAAGCTGGTCAGGCGTGCAGGTGCTTGATCTGGAGCAAAAAATTCACGTGGATGCGGCTCGAAAGTCATTACGCAGGCAGGTAGTCCAAGCCGCTTGGCAGCATCCTTCAGACGGATAAGCATTGCTTGATGGCCTAAATGAACGCCATCAAAATTACCTATGGTCAGTGCAATCGGCGTTTTTGCGCGTATCGATGACCTTCGCCAAGTATGCATGAACAGGAAACCCTAAAATTAGTAATTCTAGCTTGTTTCAGGCGAACAGGTCTAGTTCGTATCCAGTTATTATGACTATTGATTTGCCAAATAGACCAACAGTGAGTAATCTAAAAAAAGCAGAATAGTTTTTGCCTTGGTCTGTTAATTTGTTATATTTCATTTATTGCCTTTGTTTCTTCGCGGTTAACCAATTGAAGCCTTCCTACCAGTCAGTAAAATCCAGTGAAAGAAAAGATCAGATCCTGCAAGCTTTGGCCAGGATGCTGGAGTATCCGCAGAGAAAGAGGATTACCACCGCAGCGTTAGCCGCTCAGCTGGAAATTTCAGAATCATCGTTGTATCGTTGTTTTTCCAATAAATCACAGATGTTTGAGGCTTTGATTGAATTTATTGAGCGAACATTGTTTTTGCTGATTAACAAGATTCAGCAAGATGATAATTGTGACACAAAGCAGATCGAAAAATTATTGTTGCTGTTATTAGGTTTTTCGCAAAAAAACCCGGGCATGACGCGTATTCTGATCGGTGATGTGCTGGTAAATGAAAATGAGCATTTGCAGTTACGTATTAATCAATTGCATGATCGGTTGGAAGCCACTTTAAAACAGGCACTAAGGTTTGCTGTCAGCGAGCATAAAATAACCACTAACCTTGATGTTGCGGCACAAGCCAATTTATTTATGTGCTTTATTGTTGGCCGCTGGTATCAGTTTGTGAAAAGTGAGTTCGAGCGTGACCCACTCGCAAAATGGGAAGTGCAGCGGCTGAGTTTGCTTCCTGCAGAGATTCTCTAAAGCGTGAGAATTCAACGGATCACTGGGTATCAATCGGCAATTCTTATGAATGACATACTGGACAGGCTGGATCTTTGTGCAGTTTGATCGTGCGCCAGTTCATCGTGAGGCTATCCAATAACTGTAAGCGGCCATTCAGACTTTCTCCAATATTTAGTAGGATTTTTAGTGTCTCTGCAGCTTGCATGCAGCCGATAATGCCAACTAACGGCGAGAATACCCCCATTATTGCACAAGGCATGTCTTCCTGTTCTTCGGCGGTAATTGGATATAGACAGTGATAACAGGGGCTATGAGCATGGCGTAAATCAAATAGGCTAACTTGCCCGTCAAAACGTACTACAGCACCGGAAATCAAAGGTTTTTTTTGGGAAACACAAGCTTGATTAACATGGTGGCGCGTGCTGAAGTTATCGCTGGCATCAACCACAGCATCGACTTCTGTGGCGAGTTGTAATAATTTTTCCGCGTCTACCTGCTCCTGGATTGTGATGACGTTGACTTCCGGATTAATTCTGGCGAGTGTTTGCTTTGCGGAGAGAACTTTTGCTAGGCCAATAGAACCGCTGTCATGGATAATTTGTCGCTGCAGATTGGTAAGATCAACTCGATCACCATCACAGATGATCAGGTTGCCCACTCCACTGGCAGCAAGGTACAGTGCTATCGGAGAACCTAAACCGCCAGCGCCGACAATTAATACGCGTGATTGATTGAGCTTCTCCTGCCCCGCAATATCAATTTGCGGGAGCAGGATATGACGGCTATATCGAAGTAGCTGGTTATCATTCACGATCCTTGTGAATCAGCTGTCGCTCTCATCACCCTTTTTTTCAGGTGGTGCAGTAATACCCTTAAAGTAATTCATGGCTTGGGTTAGCAAAAGATCTTCCGCCGAGCCAAATTCGATAGGGGTTTTATTCTTCTCGTCTTTATTCTTATTAGCTTTCTTCTTGTTTACAGGTTTTTGTGTTGCTTTAACTGTATCAGAGTCAGCATTCTTTGTTTCCGCTTTTTTACCGCTTGTTAAATGACGATTCAGATCCGCTTCACGCAAGCGTTGATCATCACCGCTATCGGCTTCATCCAGAATATCGGGAGTAATTCCTTTTGCCTGGATAGACTGGCCATTGGGCGTGTAGTAGCGCGCAGTTGTCAACTTGATTGCTGTGTTATTTCCTAATGGTAATATCGTTTGAACAGATCCTTTACCAAACGTTTGTGATCCCATTACTACAGAACGTTTGTGATCTTGCAAGGCACCTGCCACAATTTCTGATGCTGAAGCAGAACCGCCATTGACCAATGTGATCATCGGTACGGTTTTGACTTCAGAAGGTAATCCTTTTAAATAATCCTCATCAGGACCGCGAAGATAATACTCAGGGTTAGCGTGCAATTTCATTTTTGCATCGGGACTGCGTCCTTCCGTGTACACAACCAGCGCATTTTCTGGCAGAAAAGCGGCGGATACAGCGACAGCACCATTCAGTAATCCACCTGGATCATTGCGCAGATCCAATATTAATCCTTTCATGGATCCAGTATTCTCAGTAAAAAGTGTCCTGATAGCTTGTGCGAGATTCTCACCGGTTTGTTCTTGAAACTGCGTGATACGGATATAAGCATAACCAGGTTCGATCATTTTCGATTTAACACTTTGGGTTTTTATGATGTCACGCACTAAATTAAAGATCAGTGGTTCTGTCTCACCTTCCCGCACGATAGTAATCTTTATGGGAGTATTGGGTTTGCCACGCATGAGCTTAATTGCATCATTCAAAGTCATACCTTTTACAATGGTGTCATCCAGTTTTACAATCAGATCACCGGTTTTTATACCTGCACGAAATGCGGGAGTATCTTCAATCGGTGAAATTACTTTTACGACACCGTCTTCCATGGTGACCTGAATGCCTAACCCGCCGAACTCACCTTGTGTTCCGATTTGCAGCTCTTTGTAATCGTCTTTATCCAGGTAGGATGAATGGGGATCCAGACCGACCAGCATGCCATTAATAGCTTCAGTAATCAGTTTTTTGTCTTCAACGGATTCGACATAGTCACTTTTGATGCGGCCGAACACCTGAGCGAATGTACGTAATTCTTCGATCGGCAGCGGGTGAATCGCCTCGATATTATCTTTCTTGGCAATAGCAGAGAAATTCAAACTGAGCATTATTCCAGCGATTGCACCAATTAGAATTAAACCTGTTTTCTTGATTACGTTACTCATTATGCTATCTCCGCACTGATCAAATTTATGTAAATGGCTACTACGTTCATTCTATTTTTATCCACGTTAAAGGGTCAAACGCTTTACCTCCATGACGAAGTTCAAAGTATAAACCTGAATCTGTATTACCACCGCTATTTCCAACTGTTGCAATCGTATCTCCGCCGCGAATAGTATCACCCACTTGTTTGTGGAGTGTTGCGTTGTTGCCATAAAGACTCATATAGCTATTTCCATGATCCAAAATTATCAGATTACCAAAACCTCTTAACCAGTCTGCAAACACTACTCTGCCACCTGAGATAGCTTTAACATCACTGCCAACAGGCGATTGAATAAACAGTCCTTTCCAAGAAATATGCTTACCTGAGCGTTGACCACCAAAAGTGTTCACAAGTTTCCCTCGCACGGGTAAATTTAATTTGCCTTTGAGCGCTGAGAATGGAAAACCTGCTGTAAAGGCATCTGGGAGCTTATTGTTAATCAATGTATCCGTAGATTTGTCTTGAACAAGTAATTTATTTATCTCATTAACTAAATTGGTTATACGCTTTTCATCCTTCTCGAGTTTATTAATTTCTTGTTGTTGCTGAGTAATTTTTCCAGATACCTGTGAGAGTATAGTCTCTTGCTTGGCTTTCTCTTGCTCAAGTTTTTTGCGTTGACTGAAATATTCAGCTTGAATAGCAGTGATTTCTTCTTTCTTTTGACGGCTAGTTTGCGTTATTACTTCAATTTCATCTTGATTATTTTGAAGATTCTTGATAATGCCCGAACGGGTGAGTGAGAGTTGTTGGTAATAATAGACATTCCGCGCAATTTGATTAGGATTTTGCTGGTTCAGTAATAGCCGTAAATAATCCTGCTGGCCCCCTACATATTGTTGGTAGAGCAATCGCTCTAGTTGATTTCGTTCGATTTCTATTTTATCTCTGATTTGGCTGTGTTGTTTTTGCAGTTGTTTGTATTCATCACTGGCTTGCCGGTCATTTGCAATGAGTTTGTTTAATCTGAGCGTGAAATTGTTAATTGCGTGCTCAGTTTTTTGTAACGCATCTGTTGTATCCTGTTTTAATGCTTCCTTGCTTGCTAAGTCTTTTTGCAGAGATTGGATACGCTCACGCAACAGCTTGAGATTCTCCTGGTTGTTGGAAAAAGCTGAGAGCGGGCAGAAAAAGATTAAAACACATATCATCAGCATCAACTGAATATATCGAATAGAAATAAAATTAAACGTATCAACTTCCAGATTGGTATGATTTATTCGAAATAGTGTATTGTTTACACGCATATCTGAATAAGTGAGTCGGATGTGTTTTAAACTACTGATTTACCCTGCTTAGCTACAATTTGCATAGCTTCCTGAATTTCGCTCTGATTCCCCAGATAATAGTTGCGGATTGGTTTCAGGTTGTCATCCAATTCATAAACTAATGGGATGCCGGTTGGAATGTTGCAGTTAAGGATCTCTTCATCAGAGATATTATCCAAATACTTAACCAGTGCTCTTAAAGAATTCCCATGTGCAGCAATGATAACGCTTTTCCCAGACTGAACTTGAGGTGCTATAACCGTATTCCAATAGGGTAAAAATCTTGCGACAGTATCTTTTAGGCACTCGGTCAAAGGTATGTCACCATGCGTTAGATCTTTATATCGCGGATCAGTACCGGCATAGCGATCATCATCGATGGTTAATGCAGGTGGCCTGACATCATAGCTCCTTCGCCATATTAAAACTTGCTCATCGCCATATTTGGCCGCAGTTTCAGCTTTGTTCAATCCTTGCAGGGCGCCATAATGTCGTTCATTTAATCGCCAAGTGTGTTGTACTGGAATCCACATCTGATTCATTTCGTCAAGCACTATCCACAAGGTACGAATGGCACGTCTAAGAACTGATGTATACGCGATATCAAATACAAATCCATGCTCTCGTAAGAGCTTCCCAGCATTTCGAGCTTCCTGTAAGCCTTGGGGTGTTAAATCAACATCTGTCCAGCCAGTAAATCGATTTTCTTTATTCCAGGTACTTTCTCCATGGCGAAGGAGAATAATTTTTTTCATATTGACCTTTTTATGAAAAGGGGGAGATTTGCAGCAATTAGTGTTAAAGATACTAATATTTTATTATACTTTTAGCTGCAAACACAGCATCTGACTGACTCTTTTGTGCGAATAGAAGGTAAGTAAGGTGTCTTTTTGTGAAAAATGATGACTGATTTTTATTTTTTCTGACAATAGTTCATAAAACAGATTGGGTATAATTAATTCTAGGATTAATTATTATTATTTGATAGGCATAATGTTACTATGCGTGGGCTTTAATGGCAGGATCAAGGAAACCCCGTAATTTTCCAGTTTCTGATAAAATTAACATTTAAAAAAACAGAATAAAGCTTATATGGAATTATCATTATTTCAAGATCATTTTCTTTTTAAATTAGAAAATTTCCTCTTTCTTATTACAGCAATAATCAGTGGCCTATTATTGCTGTGGCCATTGGTAATGCGTCGTGGTATCAAGGAAATCGACACACTTGCAGCCGTGCAACTGATAAATTACCAGGATGCATTGGTGTTGGATGTCCGCGATGATAGTGAGTATGCGACAGGCCATTTGCCGAACTCAAAACATATTCCATCTGAAAAGATTGAGGAACGTTGGGTAGAGTTGCAAAAATTTAAGGACAAGCCCATTTTGGTGATATACCCTGGTGGTATTCGATCCAATCATGCCAGTTTGGTTCTAAGGAAGAACGGTTTTCCTCAAGTAATTAATCTGATGGGCGGTATTGATGCCTGGAAGCGTGCGGGCTTGCCTATGGTTAAACGATAGAGAATTGAATGCCCAAGGTAATTATGTACACAACGAGTTTTTGTCCTTACTGCACAATGGCAGAGAGCTTGCTGCGCTCAAGAGGGGTTCAGGAAATTGAAAAAATATGCATCGATCTTGAGCCGGCCCAGCGTGCTGAGATGATGGGTAGAACAGGTCGTCGTACTGTACCGCAGATTTACATTGGTGAAAGACATGTGGGGGGGTATGACGATTTAACGCAACTGGATCGTAAAGGCGAATTGGCAGCATTGCTGGCAACTTGATCCGCAGGATTGGGTTGGTGCGATAACAATTGATAGTATAAATAAACTTTTAATTCACTACTGGAAAAAGTAAATATGAGTGAGCAACAGCAACCAGTTTTTGCCATAGAAAAAATCTATGTGAAGGATCTGTCCTTGGAGATTCCCAATGCGCCCAATATCTTTCTGGAGAGAGAGACACCTGAAATCAACTTGCAGCTTGGAACAAAAAGCCAAAGTATTGATGAGGGATTGTACGAGGTACTGTTAACGGTAACGGTAACAGCTAAGATTAAAGACAAAATAATGTTTCTGGTTGAGGTTCAGCAGGCTGGTATTTTTCGTATTCGTCATGTGCCTGATGGTGAAATTGACCCGATACTGGGCATAGGGTGTCCTAATATTCTTTTTCCTTATTTACGTGAAACGGTATCGGATATTGTGACACGAGCTGGCTTTCCGCCCGTTATTCTCAATCCAGTAAATTTTGAAGCTATTTATCAGCAAAAAAGAGCAGAAACGAATACGAATTTAAATTAAAAACCCGAACCTGGAGGTGAATATACCAATGAGAAAAAGCCTGCTGATTGAGTCATTCTGGTTGAAAAGCAGCCTGCGTGTTTTGCTGACCACTATCTTGTTGAATCTTCCCGGTTTCGTAGCTGCTGAAATGGAATTTTTTTCACTAGCGGAGAATGCTGTTGTTATGTATGACGCGCCATCGCTTAGAGCCGATAAATTATATGTAGCAGGTCGCTATCTTCCGGTCGAAGTCGTAGTGGATGTAGATGGATGGGCAAAAGTACGTGACAGTAGCGGGAGTCTTGCCTGGGTTGAAAAGAAAGTTTTAAGCCAACAACGGTATGTTGTTGTGACGGTACCATTAGCTAATATTTACCAATCGGCTGATATGAGCTCTGAATTGGTATTTCAAGCCGAGGAAAATATCGTTATGGAATGGATAGATTCTGATGTTAAAGGCTGGGTAAAAGTACGGCATCTCGATGGGCAGACTGGCTATGTCAAAGTCAATCAGGTCTGGGGTTCATGAGAATTGCTGTACTGGGTGCAGGTGCATGGGGATCGGCATTAGCAATTAGTTTATCTGCACGTCATCAGATCAGTTTGTGGTCAAAAGATCCAGATCATGCGATTGAAATGGATAGTCAGCGTATTAATCACAGTTTCTTGCCGGGTTATTCATTACCCGAATCTTTGAAAATCACATCAGCACTCAATGAAGCATTGGATGCTGCAGATCTTGCTCTAATTGTTGTACCCATCGTAGGTTTACGTGAAACATTGCGTGCTATTGCTGCAAACAAAATCAAGATACCGATCATATGGGGGTGTAAGGGATTTGAATCAGAAACTACGCATCTGCCGCATCAAGTTGTCGAAGCAGAGTATTCTGCCATATTGCCGTACTGTGGCGTATTGTCCGGCCCCAGTTTCGCAGAGGAGGTGGCGAAAGGATTGCCAACCGCTTTAACACTGGCATCCAAAGATATTGGTTTTTCCAGCAGAATGGCGGCTGAATTGCATAGTCCAAGATTACGTATTTATACCAGTCAAGACGTAATTGGTGTGGAAACAGGTGGCGCGGTTAAGAACGTAATTACCATAGCTGCAGGTATTTCCGATGGTATTGGATTTGGACATAATGCACGTGCAGCCCTGATTACGCGTGGATTGATGGAAATTACGCGGTTAGGACTTGCTTTGGGTGGGAGTATGAAGACCTTTATGGGGTTGGCTGGGGTTGGTGATCTAATTCTAACGAGTACTGGTGATTTATCTCGAAATAGAAAAGTAGGGCTGATGTTGGCCGAAGGAAAATCATTGAATGTTATTTTGAGTGAACTTGGACATGTTGCTGAAGGTGTGCACACAGCACAATCAGTACTTAGACTCGGAGATCAATTGAAGATAGAAATGCCGATTACACAAGCTGTCTGCAGCATTCTGCATGATGCTGTGTCAGCACGTACAGCTGTCGAAGTGTTGCTAAATCGTGAACAGAAAACAGAAATTTATTAATATAGAATCGGTATAGGAAACTTCAAGTAGTTTCGATTTTATGTAACTAGCTATTTGTTTCTATGTAATTTTCAATTTATTTAAATAGTTTTTCATTTTTAATCCAGTTGGTCTATCAGAGAAATGATGTAGCTGGACTGCCTTAATTTGCTTGACCGGGCGTTAACAGCTTGATATAAGAGCGTCTGCAGTACTTGCTTGTGATTTAATTACCATTAACTAAGAAGGGGAATTATATGAACAAATCCGAACTTATCGAAGCTATCGCAAAATCGGCTAAAATTTCTAAGGCCTCAGCAGGCAGTGCATTGGATGGAGCGTTAACTGCAATTAAAGAAGCGCTCAAAAAGAATGAAAGTGTAACTTTGGTCGGATTTGGTACTTTT
>NZ_JAIEME010000014.1 GCF_019752415.1 Nitrosomonas sp. | reverse complement strand
CCGTATTCTTCGCCCCCCAAACGAAAGGTCAAAAATTCATTGGCCATATGGCTGGTAATTGGGCCGGATGACTCGGTAACCCTATTTGCTGCTTGCTCCTGCATCATGAGTTATGCTCCTCTTGTTTGCTATATAAATCCCTATCAACTATCAACCGGCAATTTATGATCTATCCTCTTTCTAATGAAATCTCTGTCATCGATTTTCTCCTACCTTTATCTCATGCTTATTTTAATTAAGCCAAGAGTAGGACTTATCTTACGGTATCAAGAAAACTTTCTTTAACAGATTGGGCGAATTTTAATGAAAACCATGCTGAAGGTAAGGATGGAATAGAATGCATATATACCCGCTTATCTTAATAGGAATAAATGAGGACTACTGTAGGAATATAGCAATGTGTCGTGCGCATTGACTAAATATGCGGCATAGTACTCGCGGCGGATTATTATGCCTTTTGAGTTCTTATAGGCTGCGAGCACATATTTCTTGTTATAAAATTGTGCTTTAAACGGGAGATAAGCAAAATGACAATCGAAGGCATGAATCATTTCACCGTACTGAGCAGTAACTTGGAAAGAAGTAAGGCATTTTATGTCAATATTCTTGGCCTCACGGAAGGTTATCGCCCGCCCTTTGATTTTCCAGGTGCATGGCTATATGCCGAAAATCAGGCGATTTTGCATATCATGACGGGCAAACAATTACCGGCCAATGCAGCCGGTGTAATTGATCACATGGCTTTTACTGCATCTAATCTGCACGCTGTAGTCAATACCTTAAAGCAGAACGGCGTTCATTATGAATTGCGCCGTTTGAAGGGGCTGGAAAGCTGGCAATTATTCTTTCATGATCCAGACGGTGCAAAAGTGGAACTGGATTTTCCGGCAAGCGAGCCGGAACCAAAAGAATAGCTGTTTATTTCACGCAATTCGGATTCTTACCTGCTGCACGGGCTTGCTGCATCAGTGGCATGGCTTTAGGCAAAAGACCCCGTAAATCATCGATACGCGTTTCAGGAGAGGGATGAGTTGACAAAAATTCCACAGGTTGAGAACCTTCACTGGCCTGCGCCATTTTCTGCCACAACGTAATACTTTCAGAAGGATTGAATCCAGATTTTGCCATTAATTCAATCCCAATTGCATCCGCCTCACTCTCATGCAAGCGGCTAAACGGCATGATCAACCCATACTGCGCACCAACACCGAGCAAACCCAATGCGTTCTGTCCCATTGGCGTCCGTGGCGCCGCCACTGCTGCGATCAATGAGATACCAATTTGCGCGCCCATCTTTTGAGACATCCGCTCATTACTGTGTTTGGCCAGCACATGGCCGATTTCATGGCCAATCACAGCGGCCAATTGATCCTGGTTATCCACCAGCTCAACCAATCCGGTATGCACGCCAATTTTGTTACCTGGCAAAGCAAAAGCATTCAATGTGTTATCCTTAAAAACAACCACTTCCCAATTACCGCCGACTTCGCGTGTAATCGCATTGGTAATACATCGCACAAACTGGTCTTCCTGTGCATTTTGACTGATTGCTTTCTCTTTTTTTAAATCTGAAAAAGCTTGCAACCCCATCGCATCGACTTCACTATCGGGCATAAAAGCCAGCTGGCTTCTTCCAGTTGGGGTAGTCGCACAGGCAGTAAGAAAGATTACGATCAATAGAACCAATATCATTCTGAGTTTCATAGTAGTAAGTATTTCCTTAAAAGAGGTCATTGAGTTTATTTCACATCCCATGATATTTCTTTGAATCAATAGAATAGTAACTGTTTTTTTGTTGATGCCGCATAGATATGCTGGTATCTCTATTCGCTTAAAGTATGATATAACGCTTTTTCCAACAATATAAAGAGGAATTCCAAAATGGGCGATCACGTTTACAAAGTAATCGAAATCGTTGGTTCTTCAGCAAAAAGTATTGAAGATGCCATCCAGCAAGCCATTGCCAAATCCGGCGAAACACTGCGTAACCTGGATTGGTTTGAAGTGGTAGAAACCCGTGGACATATCGTTGAAGCCAAAGTTGCACACTATCAGGTAAAACTAAAAATCGGTTTTCGTTTGGATTAATCTACCGCATCTGCATTGCTGTGTCACAGCATAAGAATATATACCATAGCAATCTGATAATACTTGGTTAAGCAAATAGCCGCAGATTTTAAGGCAAAATCTGCGGAACAATCACCGGGCTTCGACTCAGAGCAGATTACTGCCAAACTGCTGATAAAAAATATTACACCAAATACAAAAGTAACCGTTCCAACACGCCACTAATCTCCAGCGTACAATACACAAATCCTCTCTATTCCGCTCAATATGCCAGCCATACCAATAGCGCGGCAAACTCAACGCAGCGGTCATTCATCAATTCTCAGGAAATTAAAAATGGCAAAAGGTAAAAAATACGAATTTCGTGTCAAGCAAGAAAATATCGATTGGACCGCAGAAATTATCAGAAAAGTAACGGCAAAGAGAACGATTGTTTCAAAGCGCCAGAAAGGATTTTCATCTGAATCTGAGGCACAAGAATGGGGAGAAAGTGAGTTGAAAGCAATCTTACAAAGCGTGCATGAACGAAACTTGCAACGCGCCCAACAGCATGAGCAAAAATCTGTCGAGTAATAGGCACAATCACCCCAAATACTTCACGGTATAATCAGCGTTTTACAGTAAAAAGCTAAATTCCATGCAAGAAAAATATCATCCCCAGGAAATCGAAAAAAAGGCACAGCAATACTGGGAACAAACAGCCGCATTCAAAGCGATCGAAATTACTGGCAAGCCGAAATATTACTGTCTGTCGATGTTCCCCTATCCATCCGGCAAATTGCACATGGGGCATGTACGCAATTACACGATTGGAGATGTCTTATCGCGTTACCGCCGCATGCAGGGTTACAACGTCATGCAGCCGATGGGCTGGGATGCGTTTGGCCTGCCGGCTGAGAATGCCGCCATGCAAAACAATGTTTCTCCGGCAAAATGGACCTACGACAACATTGCCTACATGCGCAAGCAACTGAAAAGCCTTGGATTGAGTATTGATTGGTCGCGTGAAATCGCCACTTGTGATTCCAGTTATTATCACTGGAATCAATGGCTGTTCCTGCGCATGCTGGAAAAGGGATTGGCGTATCAAACTACTGGCACAGTCAATTGGGACCCGGTTGATCAGACGGTGCTTGCAAACGAGCAGGTAATTGATGGGTGCGGCTGGCGCACCGGTGCGCCGGTAGAGAAACGCGAAATCCCGATGTACTACATGAAAATCACCCAATATGCCGATGAACTGCTGGCAGCACTGGACACACTGACCGGCTGGCCGGAACGAGTCAGAACCATGCAGGCTAATTGGATCGGCAAAAGCTACGGCGTCGACATTACTTTTCCTGCGGATATCGAATCCGGCACACCGCAAGACCTAAAAGTATTCACTACTCGCGCAGATACGCTGCAAGGCGCAACCTATGTCGCCATTGCCGCTGAGCACCCGATTGCACTGCATGCCGCCAAAAAAAATCCATCGCTGCAAGCTTTTATTCAGGAATGCAAACTCGGCTCAGCCAAGGAAGCGGATTTGGCCACGCAGGAGAAAAAAGGCATGGATACCGGTTTGTTTGTGATCCATCCGTTGAATGGCAAGAAATTACCGGTATGGGTGGCCAATTACGTGTTGATGGGTTATGGCGAAGGTGCAGTGATGGCAGTTCCTGCGCATGATGAGCGTGATTTTGAGTTTGCCACAAAATACGCACTCCCGATCAAAGCGGTTATCAAGCCACTGGATGGTGATCTGGAAATGCCGCTGGCACAAGCTTATGTAGAACATGGTGTGACCTTTGATTCCGGTGAATTTTCCGGATTGGAATTTCAGAAAGCAGTAGATGCTATTGCAGTGGTACTGGAACAAAAAGGCCTGGGCAGCAAACGTGTACACTATCGATTGCGCGATTGGGGCATTTCACGCCAACGCTACTGGGGCTGCCCGATTCCGCTGATTCATTGCACCGATTGCGGTGTAGTGCCAGTACCGGACGATCAATTGCCGGTGGTGCTGCCGCAGGATCTGGTGCCCGATGGTTCGGGTAATCCACTGGCAAAAACACCGTCTTTCTACGAATGCGCCTGCCCGAAATGTGGCAAAGCTGCGCGCCGGGAAACCGACACCATGGATACCTTTGTTGATTCATCCTGGTACTACGCCCGCTATGCCTGCCCCGACCAGAATCGGGCAATGACCGATGAGCGCGTCAATTACTGGCTGCCAGCCGATCAATATATCGGCGGTATTGAACACGCCATTCTGCATTTGCTGTATTCGCGATTCTGGAGCAAAGTCATGCGCGATCTGGGTTTAATGACTCTGGATGAACCGTTCACCAACCTGCTGACGCAGGGTATGGTACTAAATGAAATTTTTTACCGTAAAGCCGACAGCGGACGCATGACCTATTTCAACCCGACGGAAGTCAACATCCAGTATGACGAACAAGGCAAACGTTGCGGTGCAATCCTGCAAACCGACAACCAGCTGGTTGAATCGGGCGGCATCGGCACCATGTCAAAATCCAAAAATAACGGGGTTGATCCGCAAAAACTGGTAGAAGAATACGGTGCCGATACCGCGCGTTTATTCATGATGTTTGCCAGTCCTCCGACGCAAACACTGGAATGGGCGGATGCCGGCGTTGATGGCGCATACCGTTTTCTCAAACGGCTATGGAAACAGGTTTACACGCACCTCCAGCACGGTGTGGTCAGTATCGATCCCGCGTTGCATCAAACCATGACCCCGGAACTCAAATCCCTGCGCTGCCAGTTACACCAGACCATCGCCAAAGTCAGCGATGATCTGGATCGGCGCCACACATTCAACACCGCCATTGCCGCTGTGATGGAACTGATGAACGGTCTGGCAAAAAGCCAGAGCACCGATCCAGCAAACCGTAACCTGATGCAGGAAGCGCTGGAAAATATTGTGTTGCTGCTCTCCCCGATCGTTCCGCATATCTGCCATGAACTGTGGCGTGAACTCAAACCGGGCACCGAACTTTTTGATCAGCCTTGGCCACAAGCAGACAACGCAGCCATGGTACAGGATGAAATCAAGCTGATTGTGCAGGTCAATGGTAAATTACGTGGAGAAATCAATGTCACCAAGGATGCCGGGAAAGACGCCATTGAGCATGCTGCCTTAACGAATGAACAGGTGCTGAAATTTATCGAGGGGCAAGCAGTCAAAAAGATCATTGTCGTGCCCGGCAGATTGGTCAATATTGTTGTATAGGAACAGAGTAAATAATTATGAACCTGAGTACACAGAAGATTCTTATCCTGGTAGTATTGTTCCTGCTGACTGCTTGCGGGTTCCAGTTGCGCGGGCAAATCTCTTCACTGCCATTCAAATCACTGTATGTCTCCGCACCCGAGGGGCATACCATTGGTTTGGATCTAGAACGTGCGGTAGCCACCTCATCCACAACCAAAGTCACCACCAATGCGGTGGAAGCAGAAGCCGTTCTGGAAGTTGTCAGTGCTGTCCATGAACGGGTCATTCTGTCGTTGTCCGGCGGTGGCCGTGTGCGTGATTTCAATTTGATTTACCGGGTTGTGTATCGTCTTGTTGACAAACAAGGTATTGAAATCATCCCCAACACTGAAGTTGCTATTACACGCGTCCTGCCTTTCCTGGACGCGCAAATCCTGGCCAAAGAAGCAGAGGAGAAATTGCTGCAAAAAGACATGCAGGCTGATGCCATCCAGCAAATCATCTGGCGTTTGTCCGCAATTAAAATGCCATCTTAGACCCTCGCTGATTCCACTTGCCGGCATGCGGATAAAACTCGAACAGCTCCCCCAACACCTGCAAAAACAAACTGCTTCCTTCTACACATTATTTGGCAATGAACCGTTGCTAATTCTGGAGGCCGCTGATCTGATCCGCACACATGCGCGTCAGCAAGGTTATACCGAACGTGAGCTGTTCACCGTTGACCAACACTTCAATTGGTCTGATGTGCTAAATGCAGGCAACAACTTATCTCTGTTTGGCGATCGCAAAATCATGGATATCCGCATCCCATCCGGCAAGCCCGGCAAGGAAGGCGGTAAAGCCATAGAAGCCTACTGCAACGCTCTGCCGCCCGACACCCTCACGCTCATCACACTCCCCAGAATAGACAAACAGGGGCAAGCAACCAAATGGTTCAAAGCGCTTGAAACCACCAGCATGCTGATCGCGGTTTACGCCATTGAGCGTGACCAGCTACCCGGCTGGATCGGTCAGCGTCTTGCCCGGCAGCAACAAAAAACCGATTCTACCGCGCTGCAATTTCTCGCCGATCAGGTGGAAGGCAACCTGCTCGCTGCACATCAGGAAATTCAAAAACTCGCGTTGCTCTATCCCGCCTGTAACCTGACATTCGATCAAGTGAAAGAGGTGGTTCTGAACGTAGCGCGCTACGATGTCTATCAATTGTCGGACGCCATGACTGCAGCCGACACTGCCCGTTACACCCGCATCCTAATCGGATTGCAAAGCGAAGGCACAGCCCCGTTGCTAATTCTCGCCACACTCGCCGAACAAATCCGCCAACTGATCATCATCCGTAAAGGTCTCGACAACGGTCAATCGCCCGCACAACTACTACAGGCAGCCAGAATCTGGGGCGATAGGCAGAAATCAGTAATGATCGCCGCCAAACGCATCAGTCTGCAATCGCTGATGCAGGGATTATCCGATGCCGCGAAAATAGACCGGATCATTAAGGGAGTAGCGCAAGGAGATATTTGGGATGAATTGCTGCAATTGGGGCTGCGTTTCGCCATTCATAGACATGAGAATTCTGAGAGAATAACCAGTTAGCCTCGCTGCTATTACTTTTTTTACAGCATCGTACAGAAAATTCAGTTTGGTAAAAGCAACTACCTTTTCGGAGGCAAACTTCTTATTCGAACAAACTTATTCGTACATTTGAATCAGCACATCGAATCGATTCAACTACCCCCGCTCGCCTAAACAAAAACCGCATGGGGCGAGCGGGATGTTACTCAAACTCCTCCTACTACTTTTTCTGATCCTCAGTCTTTTCCTTTTTGTCCTTTGTGATAGGATTCTGAACTCCATAGCCTTCTTCCTTAGCCTTGTAGCCGCCGTATGCGCCGGCTCCTCCCGCTGCAAGTAGCCAGCATCCCGAAAGCACCGGTACAACGAGTAGAATCACCACATAGCGTAATATTTTTGTTTTCATTATAGCCTCCAACAAAATTTATCAGAAATTCTCATTAGAATGATTATTCTAATACTAACGATTGTGACAGATGAATAAGCATTATGCTTATTTTTATTGCACGATTAGATACTCACACAAAAAATAACGATTTCAACTTAGCGCTCATACGCAAGCACCGGCGCCAGCCATTTTTCCGTTTCTTCTACTGTCCAGCCTTTCCGTTTGGCATAATCTTCCACTTGGTCTTTGCCGATTTTACCGACGGCAAAGAAAGTGGATTCTGGGTGTGCAAAGTAAAAGCCGGATACTGCCGCGGTCGGCACCATGGCAAATGATTCTGTAATAATGATACCGGCATTCTCTGAAGCATTCAGCACTGCGAACAACGGGCCTTTTTCGGTGTGATCCGGGCATGCGGGATAACCCGGCGCGGGGCGAATGCCGCGATATTCTTCGTTGATCAATTGCTCGTTGCTTAAGGTTTCATCCTTGGCATAGCCCCAGAATTCTCGGCGCACGCGCGAATGCATATGCTCGGCGAAGGCTTCTGCCAGACGATCTGCCAGTGCCTTGAGTACAATCGCGCTGTAGTCATCGTTTGCATCTTCAAAGGCTTTGACACGTTCATCAATGCCAAACCCGGCACCCACGGCAAATAAACCAATGGTGTCCTTGATACCGGTTTCCTTCGGTGCGATAAAGTCAGACAGGCAGCGATTGGGTTTCCCGGTGGGTTTCTGGTCTTGCTGACGCAGGCAATGATAAGTCATTGCCAATTTACTGCGCGTTTGGTCGGTATAAATTTCGATATCATCGCCGACGGAGTTGGCCGGGAACAAACCAATCACCGCGTTGGCACTCAGCCATTTCTGCTCGACGATTTTTTTCAACATCGTCTGCGCATCGCGAAATAGCTGGCTGGCCGTTTCTCCAACGACTTCATCCTTCAGAATGTCCGGATAACGCCCGGCAAGTTCCCAAGCCTGGAAGAAAGGCGTCCAGTCGATATACGGAACAATTTTTTCCAGCGGGTAATTATTCAACGTACGGACACCGATCAGTTCGGGCTGATACGGCTGGTAATTCGCCCAATCCGTTTGATACGCATTGGCTCGCGCTTCAGCTATCGTCAGCAGCTTCGCCGTCCCTTTCTTGTTCTTGTGCTGGGTGCGCACTTTCTCGTATTCTTCCTTGATTTCCTGCACATAACCCGCCAGTAAATCCCGTGAAAGCAGATTACTGCACACACCCACCGCACGACTGGCATCGGGCACCCATACGGTTGGGCCTTCATAATGCGGCGCAATTTTGACCGCAGTATGCACCCGGGAAGTGGTTGCGCCACCGATCAACAGTGGAATCGTGAATCCCTCGCGCTGCATTTCCTTGGCGACATGTGCCATTTCTTCCAGAGAAGGCGTGATCAATCCTGACAGACCGATGATGTCGGCCTTTTCACGCCGCGCCATATCAAGAATCTGCGCGCTAGGCACCATCACGCCCATGTTGATCACTTCGTAGTTATTACACTGCAAAACCACGGTCACAATGTTCTTGCCAATATCATGCACATCGCCCTTGACGGTGGCGATGACAATTTTTCCTTTGGGTTTGTTATCGCCGGATAATTTCTTTTCGGCTTCGATGAAAGGTAACAAATGGGCGACTGCCTGTTTCATCACCCGTGCGGATTTGACCACTTGCGGCAAAAACATTTTACCGGCGCCAAACAGATCACCCACAACACTCATGCCTTCCATCAACGGCCCTTCGATCACCTGAATCGGGCGGCCACCTTTGTTTTCAATCTCCACACGCGCCGCTTCGGTATCTTCCACAATGAAAGTGTCAATGCCCCTGACCAAGGCATGCGTCAGCCGTTGTTGCAGCGGTTCATCGCGCCAGGCCAGATCTTCAACCTGTTCTTTTTTCTTACCCTTGAAATTTTCCGCAAATTCAACCAGACGTTCAGTCGCATCCGCACGCCGGTTCAGGATGACATCTTCAACCTTTTCCAATAATTCTGCGGGAATATCCGAATACACACCCAGTTGCCCGGCGTTGACAATGCCCATGGTCATACCGGCTTTAATCGCGTGATACAGGAACGCGGTATGAATGGCCTCACGAATCGGCTCATTGCCACGGAAGGAAAAAGAAACATTGGATACTCCACCGCTCACTTTGGCATACGGCAGGGTTTGTTTAATAATTCGGGTAGCGTCAATAAAATCGACACCGTAGTTATTATGTTCTTCAATTCCCGTCGCAATCGCGAAAATATTCGGATCAAAAATAATGTCCTCGGGCGGGAAACCAACCTGATCAACCAGCAATCGATAACTGCGCGTGCAGATATCCACCTTGCGTTTCAGCGTGTCGGCCTGGCCTAGTTCATCAAACGCCATCACGATCACCGCCGCGCCATAGCGGCGAGCCAATTTAGCATGTTTGATGAACTCTTCCTCGCCCTCTTTCATGCTGATCGAGTTAATAACGGATTTACCTTGCACGCATTTCAAGCCCGCTTCGATTACGGTCCATTTACTGGAATCCAGCATAATCGGCACTTTGCAGATATCCGGCTCAGCAGCGACCAGATTCAGGAATGTCACCATGGCTTTTTGCGAATCCAGCATGGCTTCATCCATGTTGATATCGATAATCTGCGCACCACTCTCAACCTGGCTACGCGCCACGTTCAGCGCTTCGGCATAATCATCGTTGAGTATCAAGCGGGCAAATGCTCTGGAGCCGGTAACATTAGTGCGTTCACCGACATTCACAAACAGTGAATCATCACCAATATTCAGTGGCTCTAAACCGGACAAACGCAGTTTCTTGGGAATCTCGGGTATTTTGCGCGGCGCGATATCGCTGACGGCTTGAGCGATCGCCTTGATATGCGCCGGGGTGGTCCCGCAACAGCCGCCCACGATATTCACAAAGCCGGATTGCGCGAATCCTTTGATTTGATTCGCGGTATATTCGGGCGACTCATCATAGCCCGTGTCGGATAACGGATTCGGCAAACCGGCATTGGGATGCACACTGGTATAAACATCCGCCACGCCCGCCAGTTCTTCGATATACGGGCGCATGAGCTCGGCACCCAACGCACAATTAATACCGACGGATATCGGCCGGGTATGGCTGACCGAATTCCAGAATGCTTCCGGTGTTTGTCCTGAAAGCGTTCGTCCGGAGGCATCGGTAATGGTGACAGAAATCATGATCGGCAGACGGATGCCGTGGTCTTCGAAGAACTGGTCAATGGCAAACAGCGCCGCTTTGGCATTAAGCGAGTCGAAAATCGTCTCGACCAGAAGAATATCCACCCCGCCATCCACCAACCCGCGAATCGATTCAGTGTAGTCGACGACGAGTTGGTCATAAGTAATGCCGCGAAAGCCCGGATCATTAACATCCGGAGAGATGGAGGCTGTTTTGGTGGTCGGCCCAATCACGCCGGCGACAAAACGCGGCTTCTCCGGTGTTCTCGCTTCGAAACTTTGCGCGGCCTCACGCGCCAGTTTTGCAGCAGAACAATTCAGCTCATACACCAAATCCTGCATGTGGTAATCCGCCATCGAAGCCGCGTTCGAATTGAAGGTATTGGTTTCGAGAATATCCGCGCCCGCTTCCAGATAACCCGTATGGATCGAACGAATAACCTGCGGCTGCGTGAGTGTCAATAAATCATTATTTCCTCGCAGATCATGCGGAAAGTCGGCAAAACGTTGACCACGAAAATCCGCCTCAGTCAGCTTGAATGTCTGAATCATCGTGCCCATCGCGCCATCCAAAATCAGGATGCGCTGGGCAAACAAACTTCCCAATAAGGCAGTACGGGAATCTCTAGTCATGGATTCGTTCATGTTGTAAAAAAGATGGATGGGGCATTATACCTGAGCTGTTTCGATCTATCGCGCAGGTTGTTAGTGGCAAACGGTGAATGGCGCGTTGCTTACGCCATCTAATTTCCTTTTTGCACCCGTTCAATCGTGTTTTGCCACAATCGATGAATTGATTACAGATAAAGCAATTGCAAACGGTAGCCCAGCGCATTCAATTGGCTGCTATCAAAATCCAGCCGGATCTCAATCTCACGCCGGGATTCGATAAATTGAAGCGATTTATCTTGATCCAGCAAGTAATCTTGGGCGGTAAAAATACGGCTGGTGATGATTTCATCATGGACATCCAGCAATAAGAGTTGCAGCGCCGGAAATGCTTGCGGAAAATGGGCATGATTGCTGATGATCGCCCGCATGGTGGTGACTTCCGGTTGCCGCGTCAGATTCTTTTGCAAATCCGATGAATCAATACCCAGTTGTTGGATGTCTTGCGGATAGGGTACCGTGCAAGCAATGAACGCACAGTAGCGTTCCAGATAAGGCCTGATTTCCGGGGAAATGATCGTCAGTTCGGTACGATAGGCATACGCGATCTGCCCGATCAAAAGCAATAATAGAAGAACATTCGCTAGTCCCCAGCCCCGCGATCTCTCGGCTGGTTTGTCATCATCAAAGGGGTTATCCGAAGCTTCCGTTGTTTCCTGATTCCAGTCTGGAGAAACCGGCAGATCCATTGCGCCACCCGAATTCGTGATTACTGCCAGATTTTCTGTGGCTGTTCCCACCTCACTGATCGGTTGTGATTGGAACTGGGGTGGGGAGGGAGATTCAATAGCGGATTCATTAACGGTTATCAACGTGGCAAACCCATTGAATATTCGTTGGCAATGACCGCAACGCACTTCACCGCCACAGGCTTGTAATTGCGCGGAATTCACACGAAAGGTCGTGCCACAGCCAGGACAGAGTGTTACCAGCGCCATTCGCTACTCCCTAAAATGGATCGGGTTAAATGCCCATAGCCGGATCATGGATAGGAACTTAAAATCTCGGTAATTCTAGTCAAAGGGATTATTATTTCACCTTTTAATTCCGGTTAACAGCACCCAACCTTCCTGGGCATTGGCAATGCGCATATCAAACCATTGCTGATAAACGTTCCTGACGTCCTCGGCTTGTTCCTGCAGAATGCCTGATAGCACAATATGACCACCTCTCCGGATTGCTTGTTCAAGGATGGATGCCAGTATGATCAAAGGATTCGCCAGTATATTTGCAACCACAACATCGACCTGTTCATTGGGTTGTAAATCCTGTTCGGCAGCTTTATGCGCTGTTGCAAAAACAAATTTTTCGGGATTACAATCATTGCGCAGTGCATTATCTTGACTGGCCAAAATCGCTTGGGGGTCAATATCAATACCGGTGACGTAATCTGCACCCAGCTTTATCGCTGCGATAGCTAATACTCCGGAACCGCAGCCATAATCAATGACTCGGTCTCCGTGCTGCAGATTCTGATCCAGCCAACCCAAACACAGTTGCGTAGTCGGATGGCTGCCAGTGCCGAAAGCCAGACCGGGATCCAAGATCAGGTTAATTGCTGCCGGATCAGGCGATTGATGCCAGGTTGGAACAATCCATAAACGCGAGGATATTTGAATCGGATTAAATTGGGACTGCGTTAAGCGCACCCAGTCCTGTTCTTCAACGCGCTCCAAACGGTAATTGGGCTGACTATCCAGTTGCGAGAGCTGTGTCACATTTTGCATAATTTCGTCAAAATCCGCACCTTGATTAAACAATGCAGAAACTTCCGCATTCTGCCAGATTACTCCGCTCGGTTCTCCAGGTTCTCCGAACAGTAATTGTTCCTCTTGCGTATCGGCGGCAGCATCATGAATATCTACTGACAGTGCGCCCTGTTCCATCAAGGCATCACTCAGTAACTCGGCATGCGTCGCATCAGCTCGGATAATCAGCGTAACCCAGGACATGCTTCTTATCGAGCCTGTTAACAGTCAGCTTGAAAGGGAGAGATCGATTGCCTATCAATCCTTCTTATTATGCAGGGCAAGTTTCTGCTCCAGATAATGAATCGCGACACCGCCGCGCAGGAAGGAAGCGTCGGTCAACAAATCCAGGTGCAAGGGAATATTTGTTTTAATGCCGGTAACCACCATTTCGGACAGAGCAATCCGCATGCGTGCAATCGCTTGTTCACGGGTATCCCCGTAGGTGATGATCTTGCCAATCATGGAATCATAATGCGGCGGCACCATATAATTATGGTAAACATGGGAATCAACTCGCACACCCGGCCCCCCCGGCGCGTGATATTGCGTAATACGTCCGGCGGAAGGTGTCAGTTTGTAAGCATCTTCCGCATTGATGCGACACTCTATCGCATGCCCTTTGATAACCACATCCTTTTGACTAATCGGCAACACCAAACCGGCTGCCACATTAATTTGCGCCCGTACCAGATCAATACCGGTAATCGCTTCTGTCACCGGATGTTCTACTTGCAAACGCGTATTCATTTCAATGAAGTAAAATTCATTGTTCTCAAATAAAAATTCAAAGGTACCCACACCGCGGTATTTAATACGGCGGCACGCATCGGCACAACGCTCGCCCATTTTATTGCGCAATTTTTCCGATATGCCGGGTGCCGGTGCTTCTTCGAGAATTTTCTGGTGGCGGCGCTGCATGGAACAATCTCGTTCGCCCAAGTGAACAGCATTGCCATGTTCATCTACCAATAATTGGAATTCAATATGACGCGGATTTTCCAGATACTTTTCTGCATAAACAATCGGGTTTCCAAACGCTGATTGTGCTTCATTACGCGTCATGATCACGGCATTGGATAACGCCGCTTCGGTGTGTACAACCCGCATTCCGCGGCCGCCGCCACCACCTGCAGCTTTAATGATGATGGGATAACCGATCTCCCGCGCAATCTTTTTAACTTCATCAATATTTTCGGGTAATGCACCATCTGATCCCGGCACACAGGGCACACCGGCTTTTTTCATGGCATTCTTCGCGCTGACTTTGTCGCCCATGAGGCGAATCGTTTCCGGCCGCGGACCGATAAACACAAATCCGCTCTTTTCCACTCGTTCGGCGAAATCTGCATTTTCTGACAGGAATCCGTATCCTGGGTGAATGGCTTCGGCATCGGTCACTTCGGCAGCACTGATAATCGCCGGCACGTTCAGATAGCTCTGCGCTACCGGTGCCGGGCCAATACAGACCGATTCATCGGCCAGCTTGACGTACTTCGCTTCCGCATCGGCTTCAGAATGCACTGCAACGGTTTTGATACCCATCGCGCGACAAGCGCGCTGGATCCGCAGGGCAATTTCGCCACGATTTGCTATAAGAATTTTCTCAAACATAGTTATCTGATCTCTATTCAGATAATCATTGAATTACGAATAAGGGTTCGCCATATTCAACAGGCTGACCATTTTCGAGCAAAATCGCTTTGATAACCCCATCTTTATCGGCTTCAATCTCATTCAACAGCTTCATTGCTTCGATAATGCACAATGTGTCGCCTGCTTTAACCCTATGCCCGACTTCGACAAATGCGCTCGCACCCGGCGATGCAGCTCGATAGAATGTTCCCACCATAGGAGATTTAACAATATGGCCATCCGGTATTGCATTCTTGTCAGCAGCTAGAGATCCATTGGCATTTGCTGTTTCTACTGATCCAGTCGTTGGCGCTTGCTGCTGAACAGGAGACATCACAGGCTGCATGCCAGGCGGCATAAACGCATAATTTTGCACTCCGGACCCAGATTTACTGATGCGAACTTTTTCTTCGCCTTCCGTAATTTCTAATTCCGCAATACTTGATTCTTCTACCAGTTCAATGAGCTTCTTAAGCTTTCTTAAATCCATATCCAATCTCCCGAGACAATGCCTCGTATAAGGTAGTTTTGAGAACAAAAATATTTAATGTAAAAATGAGCAAGATTACAGCTACGTTGCGAAAAGAATTGAAGTTTAAATTAAGATTTATCGATAGTTCAGATTCAACATCCGGTTAATTTAAGATGTCATTGCATATTCCAGCGCCAATTCATATCCCTTAGCCCCAAAACCACTAATAATGCCAATCGCCAGATCAGAAAAATAGGATTTCTGACGAAAAGATTCCCGGGAATAAATATTTGAAAGATGCACTTCTATAAAAGGCAATTTGACAGCAGCAAGCGCATCACGTAAAGCAATACTGGTATGCGTGTATGCAGCTGGATTGATGATTATGAAATCTGTTCCATCATTCATCGTTTGCTGGACTCTATCTATCAGAGCAGATTCAGCATTACTCTGAAAGAAATCCAGTTTAACACCTGCATTTTCAGCTAATCTGCTTAAATTTCTGTTAATATCTTGTAACGTCGCACCGCCATAAATCTCCGGTTCGCGAACCCCTAGCAGATTCAAATTGGGTCCGTGAATAATCAAGATATTTCTCGCCTTTACATTTTTCGAATCCATTTGTTAATTATGGACTCTTATGCTAAAAATGTACAGTTTTTAAAGAATTTCGCCGAACTTAAGCGAAAGTTGTTGAAAAAATATTGAATCTGATCTTTCAAAATATAGAATCTAAATCAGTCCGCAGAAAGATCATAGCCAAACCGCAAACAATCGAATTCTGTTCTTTATAATTTGCCCGCGATTGCCCAAGCACCTATAACCAAAAAGAGATAAACTGTCCAGCTCGGGGGCAAGCCTCCGAGATTTTCGCGATGCGGTTAAAAAAATTCAAAGAAACTATAAGCTCAATTTTTAAAAAATGATAAAATCCCCAACTTCCAAAGCCGTCTTAGCTCAGTTGGTAGAGCAACGCACTCGTAACGCGTAGGTCCGCAGTTCGATTCTGCGAGACGGCACCAAAGAGACAACCACATCCAACCAATTGATTTTATTTATAGTACCAATGTTTCGTAATCAGTAGGTCCGCAGTTCGATTCTGCGCAACATAACCATAAAATCAATAAGTTACATTAAATTCCATAAAGATTCATGATTTATGTAGACACTATGTAGACAGTAAAACAGGGATAAAAGACAAATGAAAATTTGTTTAAGAAAATCCGACTCTGAAGTAAGTCAAATTTGTAATCAGAAGGTCCAGAGTTCGATTCTTGGTGTCGGCACCATAAAATCAATAGGTTATAAGAAGTATAAATAAAAATATTTTCTCATGTAGACAGCAGATGGAAGTAAACTGCCAGATAAATAATCTATATTCGAGAAACTGACAGTTAAATGTAAGTCGCCGTCCCATTTGGTACTAATGCGCGCTTTATTTGGCACTGTCACTTAAATATGTCGGAGGGAAAATGCACCCGTCATCTCATCGAAATCAAGGCAACGTTCAGCGCCAAACGCTTGCCACAAAGTATCTAGAATACTGTGTTTGCTGGGCTTTCCATAAGCTTTAAGTAAACCTTGTTTGGCATTGCGCCTGCCTTCAAAGATGTAGGTTTCTTTGTAGTCATGAGCGGCGTTTTCAGCAAAGCGTTCGGGAAGTCTCTGGAATATGGACGCACACCATCGCTTGTCGTTGCTATCCGGTTCATCCAGTAAACTTAAAATACTTTCGGCAATCTGTTCGCCGGGAGTGAGCAGCTTTTGGCTACCTCGTACTGACGTGTGCATGACACACCTCAGTACTGACTGGTGGATTGACACAGACACGATTCAATATAGGCGAGCAGATCGCTATGGCGATAGCGATCTGCTCGGGAGCCTATTTTGACGATAGGCACCCGCGCACCTGCCCAGCGGTCTCGTTCCAGGAATGCGATACTGGCGCCTAAGATTTGTGACGCTTGTTTAGTAGGTGAGTAGTGGGGTTTGCATGATTGACTCCGTGAGTTGTTAATATGGAATCAATACTGCTGCAACTTGCAGAGAAATAAAAAAGGGTCAGTTGACTGAGGGATACTTAAGCTTGCCGATCAATAAGAATCAAGTTTTATAGCTCTTTATTTGGTGCCGGTTTTGACGACTTTTCGTTTGAATTGATTAAGTAGAAACTGAAAGGCTATTTTTTAGACTGAGGGATCATTTCAAATTTAATTACGTATTGGGGTTTTGGTGGTCGCCCTGGTTTTCGATAGTCTTTTTGTGGATCAAGCTCGGCAATCCAGTCAGTAATAGTACTTATGTCATATTGAGCGCCATTGCCAATTCGCTGCAGTATTTTAGATCGAGCAATATGGTTAGGGTGGATAGCTGGATCAAGTTCCCATAAAGCGCTGGCTATTGCTTGGCAGCGAATCCAGATAGGCTTTATTAATGGCATCTTTTAATAAGCAGTTCAGGGTTTTTAGATAATCCCTGATCCCCGCCAGCAGCATTTCGACCGACATCGCCGTCAGTATCAAGCCCATCAGGCGTTCAAAGGCTGTCATCGCGCGCA
>NZ_JAIEME010000052.1 GCF_019752415.1 Nitrosomonas sp. | reverse complement strand
GCTTTCATGATGTATACCTCTTTTTACATTCCGATGCATATTCGACTAACAATTCAACAATTAATTGCTACAGAGCCTTTATTTAACGGAGGCAGGCATCGCACAAGCGCAATCGGCAGCGTTGGCGCTGCGCAATGTGGTATTTGAGCGCATCATCGTTTCGCCTCTGCCGCGTACGCGCCAAACAGCGGAGATCGTGAACCGGTATCACGCCGCGCCGATTGTGATGCATGCGGATCTTGCCGACATTCGTTCAGGGTTTGAAGGCAAGCCGGTATCGGATTATTTCGCAGCGATCAGCCATGATCCGCTCCGGGCGCGTGTGAATGGCGGCGAGTCGCTGCTGGATCACAAGCAGCGTGTTTTGCGCTTTATCGATTGGTTAAAAGCGCAGCAGGATAAAACCCTGCTTATAGTCGCGCATGAAGAAACCATGCGGGTATTTGTCGCCTATTTTGAGGGCGGCGTCGAAGATTCTCAACTAAGGGGTATTCATGTGGGGAATTGCGAATATAGACATTACAATCTGGACATTTCCCGAAAGAAATCATCCTTCGACTGATGCACTTTCCAGCATCGACACATCCTGCCATACTGCAGATTAATTTTTTAGCATCATTTTGTCGCATGGCCACATGCATGCGGATGAACATTCGGAGCGGTCATTGTGCCGGTTCTGGCGGCAAAAAATTTCGAAGGGGATTGCATGACTCAAATCACTGAAATTATCAAAAATGCGGGCCGATGGCTGGAGCAGCAGCAAGACAGTGAATCGAAGGGATGGGGCGAGCGTCGCGGCAGTCATATCAATGTGCTCAATACTGCCGAGGCGATGATCGCTTTGATCGATAGCGGGGTTTGTCATGCGGGCACCAGCTCGATCCGCGGTGCGGTTGATTTTCTTCTGAAACATCAAACAGTGGATGGCAAAGATGCCGGTTCGTGGGCACGGGAATTAACCGCGGATGACGGTAAAACCATCGATATTCCGGACTTAGTGCGTACCTGCTATGCGATTCAGGCGCTCATCAAAGCCGGTAAGGGGATCGACGAAGGCCCGGTGCAATTGGCGCTGATCTGGCTGCTTGGGCGCAGAAATGAAAATACCAAAGGCTGGAGTTATGCCCGAGGTAAACCCGATGCACTGATGCCAATTTGTTTTGCGCTGACAGCTTTGTTGGATGCCTACGATGCCTATCCTGGCGCCTACCAGACTCAGATCTCAGAAGGTCTGAAACATTTGGTGGGTGCTTATTACAATGACGGGGGCGATGAAGTGCGCGGCTCATTCGGCGCGCCGGGTCCCTTGCAAGGCGTCCATACCATCCATGCCGCGCTGGTATTGCAAATTGCGCGCAACAATAATTTAAGTCCATTTCCTGAACAGGAAAAACAGGCCATCGAATGGCTGCTGCGAAACCCGGATAAAGCCATCAGGTTGCGCGAAGAATGGGTGGAAATTGACCAAACCAAAATTGCGCATGGGCAAACCGGCGGTTATGGCTTTATGTTCATGACCGATACCTTGTTGATGCGGCTTCTTCTCGGCTCGGAGAATTTGGATGATAAGAAAAGCGCATTGGCGCATGAAGCCATGCATAGCCTTAAAGACAAGATCGATGAAAACACCGGAGCTTTCTACGGGCCGCGACTATTTTCCTGGGCCACAGCAAAAGCATTACCTGCCTTGGCTGTTTTGCAAAAGCACGCAGGCACGGAATATCCGGATCTTCCTGCACGCACGCCGGAGTCCCGGTCTGAATTAACTGGCTGGAAAATCGCCCCGGTTATCATCATCATGGGATTTGCAACCCTGCTCTCCGGGCTTGGTTTTTATTTGATGGTTACCGAGAAATTCGGTCTTCTGGCCTTTGCCTTTTTTGTCGTAATGCTGTTAGCTGCCCTCCTTGTCTATGGCCATATTAAAGAAAAAACCTTCAAAGAATTATTAAGCAGCCTTGGCGGGCTATTAAAAAAATAAAATGCTGTTTTCACATGGATGGTTTTAATTTGAGCGCACTGTCATGATTGATACGATTATCTTTGATGCGGAAGGCATTGTGATTGATACAGAAGCAATCTGGGACAAGGGACAGGAAATCTTTTTGCAGCGTAGGGGCTTTGTCTATGACCGGGAACGGATCAAACCATTACTCACCGGGCGGACGCTTGCTGAAGGGGTTGAAATAATGAAGCAAGCGTATCAGTTTGCAGGGGATACCGAAATGTTAGCGCAAGAACGTGCAGATATCGTGCAGGATCTTTTTATTCATGAAACCAGCTTCATCTCCGGATTTCTTGAATTCTACGAATCCGTGCGCAACCGCTACAAAACTTGTATCGCAACGTCCATGGATAAAGATCTGCTGAAGCGCGTGGATCAGCGACTTAGTCTTTCGACACTGTTTGGAAAAAGAATCTATACGCTGGATAAAGTAGGCTATCGTTCCAAGCCCAATCCGGACATTTTCCTGTATGCAGCGCAGCAACTCCAGTCATCGCCGGAAAACTGCGTCGTCATTGAAGATGCACCGCATGGAATTGACGCAGCAAAAAGCGCCGGGATGTTGTGCATTGCAATCACTACAACCTATGATCCGGGAAAATTAGAAAAAGCGGATTTTGTCGTCAGCGCGTACACAGAAATTGATCTTGAAGTTGTGAATAAGTATGCATTAATAAAATCGGATAACTAGCATCCGATCAGCATCTGGCCGTATCTTTGCATGCAAAACCAGGGTAATCACCTTTATAGTTCCCCTGCTTAAAATTCAAGCGGAGTACGTGAATTATCTGGTCAATTTTCAACCGGCGTCAACCTATACTACTTCGATATAAACGTAATTGTTTTTATAAATGCTTCTGAACCCCCTTCAGTATTGCTAGTATTTTGTTGGAAAGCAAAAGCGGTAATTGGAGGGGTACTTTCTTGATTAAAAGTTGTTTTAAATCTTTCATCAATTTCAAAGTCTGTGGTAATGGTCTTACCGGATTGATCACCCGACATAACGCAAAAATATCGTCCGCCTTCTGTCCAAAGTCTACCGGCATACATTTTATCAAGCTCTTCTTTCTCTCCAATAAATGGGCTTAAGAAATAAGGTGCGGCCTTTATTCCCAAAGGTAATCCACTTGAAAGCTTTTTAGTTCCAAATGACAACATAACCGCGATTGGCACCCTGTTGTTTCCTTTTTCCCAGTTAGCTCCTTTCGGATACCGGGTCACTCCCCAAACAATACTTACTCGTTTAACATTATGGATAAAATTCTTTTGTTCAAACCTAAGGCCGATTAACCCAGCTACTTTATCTTTTGTACTAATGACTAGCGCATTATTCTCAAACCTTGGGTTCAGTTCAATTGCGTCTAACTCAAACTCGAACCCTTTTTCTTCTAACCAGGAGATTGCGCTACCATTTTTCTGACCGGTGAAATCAATCGTATGGATAATCTTGTCATCTGCGAACAGGGCGGTTATCTGAATCAAAGAAAGTACTAGGAATAAGATGATTGAATAAATATAGTGCTTCACTAATGAGGTTTCCTCTGTTTTTCGTCTTCCAATAGGAAAATAGCTTTATGTTAGAAGTTGTTCCTTATTTTGACTGATTGGTTAATCAGTCGCTGATCCGCTTTGGTTGACTTTAAATCACGCTGCACGGGAAATCTGGCGATACAATCAAGAGAGTTTCTCAGGACTAGGCCCTTTCAGACAACGCAGATGGATTAGCAGGCATTTTTCGAGCCGATCAGGATGGGCAAACCAGAAGGGAGAGAACTATCAACTTTCGCCTTCATCCAACAACGCACCCACCAGCTTCGCCTCTATTTCCTGGTATTGCGGATTGTTGCTACGAACGGCGGAAGGCTCTTGCCAAGAGGGATTCTGGCGCAAGGCGCTGGTCAGTTTGACCCAGTTATCGGGTAATTTTTCACTATCCGCTTTGTCCACATGCAAAGTATCCTGCGCGGCATGACCGCGGTGCATTAATTTATTCAGCAGGTGTTTCTGGCGTAGATACAATACTTGCAGCGTGATTTCGTCGGCGCACTGCCACTGCGTACCTTTCACGGTTGCTTTAATTTCATCGCCATAGCGCTTGAAGGTTGACCAACCGGCGCCGGCAATGGCGCCCAATGCAGTGGCAGCGCCCAGACTCATGCCACCAACCATCAAATCAATGCCCGCTCCGGCGGCGGCACCCTTGGCTGCGGCACTACCGACATCGAGTCCGTACGCTTTGAGTATGCCGGGGGCGAAGATGTCCAATTGCCAGTGGCCATTGCTAACTGGAATTTTCTGGATCGCGACATCTTTTTCCGAAAAATTAAAAATAGATAACAAATCGCGCAGACAATGCTGCTCGGCTTTGCGGACAAATTCATGCAGCCGGTCTTCAAGCAGTGAATGCGCGATCAGATTATTTTGGGTCGATTTGCTCTCGCGATAGCAAGCCACATTCACAATCAGCGCAGCAACCCGTTTGGCACCCGACAAGCAAAGCTGGTTCCATAACTTGGCACGGTAATCAATCAGCTTCTGCAGCCGGCCGTAATGGGATTCCACCAAAGTCTGCATTTTCTGATACAGCCGCTTCTCCGCTTCGAAAGTAAATGCGACGGTATCGAATTCCAGCGTCGCATGCATGTGAAAAGCTGCCAGATGCTCGCGCCATTTCGCCAATTCCCGCTCATGCCCGGCGATAAAGTTAAACACCGGAATAATCGGTTTGGCCGATTGCGTCAGTATGTCCAGTTCCAGGCGGTACTTTTCCAGGAAAGGCTCACGCACATCGATGATATAGAGAAGAATATCGCTGCGTAACACTTGCCGGATGACTTTTGCTTCCTGCTCGAGCGGATCATTGATGGCAATATGCGTCACGAAATGCTCCAGTATCTGCACCGGTGACAACAATTTCGATTTTGCAGCCAGCTTTTTGATATGTGCGGATAGCGCCCGTGAATCTTCCAAACCGGGCGTGTCGTACAAATTCAGAATCGCTTCGTTGTCGGCGGATATCGCCGCCTGTTCGACATGCCGCGTGGTGCCTGCACCGTCTTCAATAACGCCAAATTCGGTGCTGCGCAGCATGGTGCGAATCAATGATGTTTTGCCCGTATTGGTATGCCCGACGACGGCAATATTTAGCAAAGCATCGGTATGCGGGCGATGGGGATTCTTTACGATCATAATTTATTGGGTAATCACATGTTCTGCGGGAATGCCGCAAGCTTCCGCCAGGCGGAACCAGGCAAACTCGCGCGCATTGGTAACCGGGGCCGATGGCTTGCTCAAGAGGATTAACCAGGGTTTTCCATTACTGCTGTCGACCAGTTCCTTGATCAGACGCTGTACACCGCGATCGGGCAAACGATGCGCGGCCACACCCAGCAATAATGAGCCATTGAGATTTTTTATCAATGCAATGGCTGCGTCATGAGACTCTTGATCGATGATATTCAACCGGCAAGTTACTGATTCCGGCCAGTTTGTTGTTTGATCCAGCTCAATACCAAAAGCCTGCGCATTCGATGGAATGGCGACATTCGCTGGCGGCAGCGTAACTTCGGCGGGTTTGACGCCAGCCAGCGGATCGGCATCAATGACCTCGGCTTTTACTTCACGTGCCATCAAACGCTGACGCAGCTCTATATAGTAGGGCAAATAAAGATCCAGCTTGAACCGGTGCTCACTCCATTTTTGCATGACGAGCGAGAGTCCGAGCACCAAAAGGCGCGGGAATATGCCATAGACCAGTAACGCACCGATTAGAAAAGTAGCCCAAGCCATTCGGGTTTCCGCGTCCTGCTTGCTGACCCCTATCCGGCTGGCGACGGTTTGCGGGTCATCCGGTATTTTTAATCCCATCGCTTCCAGCGGTGTACCGAGAATTTGCGTGAGTCTGGGCAGCGTGCTGTCCGGCAGCAACGTGGTGCCCCAGATAAAATTATATTGTTTGGCCAGCATGAGTAATATCAGTAACACCATGCCAGCGGTCAAGTAAGTTAACCAGAATTTGTGCGTGAGAACGCTGATGCGCCACTTGCCGACATCGCCGGTTAAACAGCTCTCCCACCAGGCGTGCGATGCCAGCGAGGCAATCGTGGGGTCTTTCTTGTGCCGGAAAGGCAACCAACTGGCCAATTGCGCGACAATGCCGCTGCTTAAACTTTGCAGATTCAAGGTGATGCCCGAAATCCATAGCAACAGGGAAATCAAGTTAAATCCCAGCAGTACCGCGAGCAGCCAGTAAATATTCAGCGTCGAATAATCCCCCACCGCCTGGCTCGCCGCCAGCCCGCCCAGAATGGCGGCAACCCCCAAGCAAATCCGGCGCGCGCGGATAAATTGCCGGTGCGGCTGCTGCAAAGCATCGTTCAGCGTGTTTTCCTGAATCAACCGCTTGGCGCGCGTGTTCAATCGCTGGATAAAATCCACATAATTGAAATCACCATTGGCAGACCGCGGCAACTCCTGAATACTGGCGTACGATAAATCCTCCGCTTTCGCAGATTCTATCTTGCGTACCTGTTCGATACGCACCAAATCATCGAATGTGTGTTTCTTTACTGACATTTCCTGGTTAATTCCAAATAAGGAGAATCAAGACATTACGGGGGCTGATTTGGGTTTTTGTTTCATAAAAAATGGTTAGAATTTATCAGGCCTTTGAAATTCGTTATGAGCGCAATAGAATTTGGAAGGCCTGTTATAGCAAAACAAGCTAAAATTTGTTATTAAATCATTCAAAAATTATGGCAGGACAATTCTATGAAACCGGTTGCAATTTTTAGACATTTACCCATCGAAGGGCCAGGCTATTTTGCCACATTTCTCGACAACAATCATATTCCCTGGCGACTGATTAAAATAGACGCCGGTGAGAAACCGCCAACCAGCATTGCTGAATTCAGCGGCCTGGTGTTTATGGGCGGGCCGATGAGTGTCAATGACGATTTACCGTGGATTGAAAACTCACTGACGCTGATCCGCCAAGCGGATATTGATGATGTACCGGTGCTGGGCCACTGCTTGGGTGGCCAGCTCATGGCCAAAGCCTTTGGGGGTACCGTCAGCGCCAATCCGGTCAAGGAAATGGGTTGGGGCGAAGTCAGCGTGCCGGACAATCCGGTAGCACGCGCATGGTTTGGCGATTTAACAACCTTCAATTCTTTTCACTGGCACGGCGAAGCATTCAGCATCCCGCAAGGCGCTACCTGCATCCTGTCCAGTCCGTATTGCGAGAATCAGGCGTTTGCGCTGGGCATGCACTTAGGCATGCAATGCCACGTCGAAATGACCGAGCGCCTGGTCATTGACTGGTGCAGCGTCGGCGCGGAAGAACTCGCCAGCCTGAATGAGCCATCGGTGCAGTCCATCGCTGAGATTGAAAAGAATCTGCCTGAGCGCGTGGCAGCACTGAATGCAGTGGCGGAGCGGTTGTATCAGAAATGGATTATTAACTTGAAAAAGTAGACAGCTTCGCAAAATGCTTTATTCATAATGCGTCCACAGCCGCGATACTTTTACAATTTTTCTTTTTCGAATACTTGATAAACAAGCCTGTGTTGGATATTGATGCGACGAGCGACGAGAATAAGCGCCCGACAAATCGCCCACTAATTTTTCATAAGGCGGTGGATTTTGATAAGAATCATTACGAATAACATTGAGCAACGCGAGTGCCTTCTGCTTCAGTCCGACTACTGCAAGTTTTCTGGCATCCATGTTTGCTGGAAGCGCATAGTAAAGCACCCACATCACCAATCCAGGTCTTTGCTACAAGCATCAACCTCGGTTTGTAAACCTTCCCTAATCGATTCACGCATGCCAGGAATGGAAACCAGATAAAGTGTTTCATTAATGGCATTCCAATCTTCCTCGGAAAGCAATACCGCATTTGATCGTTTCCCTTTAATAAATAGGCTGATGGCTGGATACCGTTTCATTGATCAAACTGTATAATTTAGCCCTGGTTTCAGTTACATTCAACGTTGTCATAAAAACCTCCCAATAGCGCACCATACGTATTCACGTATGCATTGTCCATTTTGCTTCTATGTTAAAAACTATACCCCAAGTGTGTTACGTGACGCTGTTACCAAAAAACCATAGGGTAGGAATCCAAGCCGAATCAATCAGTCTAGATCTAGAATATGCTCACCCAAGAGCAATGCTAGAAATTTTTCGCGTGTTGCGCTGGATGAATCCCGGTAAAGCGTATATTTCGCATGCTGATCGGGTTGTTCCGGGTTGATTTCAATGCCCCAGAGCGGCGCGAGCGTCATCGGTAAATTGGAATAACGCACATCCACGAGCACATTCGGTTGTTCCGGTCGGATCGCGAGCAATCCTGCCGAGAAATGGCTGAAGCGCGCAATATCGTTGGCCAGCACCGACGACGGCGGCAATGCGCTCAAGTCGCGCTCCAGGACAAATTTTTCAACGGATTCTCCCGGATAAATGCGCGGCTCGGAAAACAAACCGACCCGGATCGCATTTACATAGAGTTTGCCTTCAAATTCGTAGATGGAACGCCACAGTACCAGATTGGCGAGCGTTGGCTTGACCAGCAATTGTTCCGCACGGTGCCCTCTTTCCGCGATCAGTGTTTCCGCGACGGTTTCGGCACGGTGCAGTTGCATCCAGCCGAATGATAAGTAAACCGCCGCGAGCAATAATCCAATCCGTGCCGCCGTGTGATTGTATTTCCTGAAAGCAATCACTCCAGCAACCAGTAAGATCAACGTGAAAGCCGGATCCAACACCGAAATGATATTAAACGCCACGCGCGCATCGCTCACCGGCCAGAGCAGATTGGTACCATAGCTGGTAAAAGCATCCAGCACGCCGCTCAAACAATAGCCGAGCAAAGCAAATAGATACAGACGGGCAAAGGGCATGCGCTTGCGCAAAAATGGCCACAGCAGCAGTGCTGCAATCAAGGCACCGAACGGAACAAAAAACAGCGAATGCGTGAAATGACGATGAAACTCGATATTCAATAACGGGTCATTCGACGACTGAATCAAAATATCGGCATCCGCAGCGATTCCGGCAAAAAAACCAATGCCGGTCGCAAGTCGCGTTTCCTGTTGCTTGGCACCCGCTTGCGCCATCGTGGCACCGAGCAATCCTTGGGTCAATAAATCCATATTTGTTAAGGGTCTGAAATAAAAAATTATAAAAGAGACATAGTATAGAAGGATAAATGGTCCGATCGCGATTTATTCTTGCCGGGCATTGCCCAAACATAAAGGATATAAATAAAACTGGCAGGTTATACTATCTTGTCGCGGCACATCAGGGCCTATCAGTAAAGTCTAATCGAGAAATCAATGCGCTATTACAACCATTACCAATTCATCCAATGGGCAAACGGTTAAAATCCGGGTTACTGGCTCTGGTCAGTCTGATTATTTTTGCTGGAGTTAGTCTCTATGCACTCCGCAATCCCCTGCTGGAAACACTGATCAGTACCCAATTGAGCAAACGGGGGTTGCCATTGCAATCCATTTCGACGCTCGATATTTCGCTCACTACCTTCCGCTTGCAGGATCTGACAGCGGGTAAAAACAAGGAATTGCGTGTTGGCAAAATTCTGGTGGATTGGCAACTGCCGGATCTGCTCTCCGGGAAACCGGCATCGATTGAGATTAGCGGTTTGCAATGGGTACTCGATTTGGACGAAAAACGCCCTCATTCGGATTCGCTGCGAACCATGTCGTTAAAGACTGGAAGCGATATCAACATACCCTGGTTGCCTAACTTTTCACTAAAGGACTCGGCAATTCACCTTCATTCAACGGCTGGCAATGCCACGATTGCGCTGTCTAGCGACATCCAACAAGACCAGCCGGACACTCAGGCGATACGTTTCAGCGCCATAGCCTCCGGTTCACTCGGTCAAACCAAAGGCACATTGGCTGCAACTCTAGATAGGCAGGGGAACATGCGGGGCAAGGTCACTGTTGCAGAAGGCATGCTGAACTTGCCCGAAGCAAAAATTTCCAGTTTCTCAGGTGAAGCGACGTTTGCAGTTGCGGCTATGCGGCTGCAACATATTGCCACTGAGTTTGCGTTATCCAAAGTTAAATTGTCTGGAGAAAAGTCAGCGAAGCCAGTTTCTGAAACGGCTGGTAAAAACTCAGCAGCATTTATATTGCCTGACATGGCCATTGATCAAATCAGCGTTAAAGGAGATATTCACGGATTAGCGGATTCCTGGTCCGGACAGCTCGATGTGGATCTCGATGGCGGCCAACTGACCAGAGAGCCTTTGAATATCCAGCGGATAACTGTTTCCTTACCGATGCAAGTTATTCTCGATCAGGATAGCTGGCGCATTGGACTGCGCAATCCGGGACAAATTACCTTGGGCAAGATTGGCTCCGGCGCTGCTTTTCGCTTCCAGAATCCTTTGAGGTTTCCAATTTCCCAAGCCAATCTGGAGCTGGTCAAGAATTTGCAGGGCTTGACACTCAAACATGATATCGCTGTGATACCTGCAGATTTCTCCTTGCTGGTTGAACAAGACAAATCTCCGGCCATTGAGGCTCAGATTCACCCAGGGAAAATAGCCTTGACCGGAACGCTCGATGCCAAAGAGAAGTACCAGGGGCGTTTTACCCTCAACGATACGGCGGTATTGTTACCCCAACCTCAACTACAATTGCAGGCTATCTCCGCCACGCTGCATCTGAATGACCCAGAAACCGGCACTGCTGCTGACTTTGCTATCGGCCAACTGCAACATCTGGCACCCGAGCCGCTGTTCGCAGCGCTGTCCATTTCCGGAAGCATCCGCAATGAAGCCGCTGAAGGGGAGCCAGCGGTGTATGCTTTAAACGTTGCAGGCGGCGTACCAGATTTACGCTATTTAAAAATTACTGGCAAGCATTCGCCCGATAGCGGTAACGGGATGCTAAAAGCAGAGATGGTTCCGCTGAACTTCTCACCAGACCGCTTGCAGCCCAGCGCACTTTCTCCCGCTTTATCCCGGCTGGAAGCAGTGAGCGGTCAAATCAGCGCAAGCGCGCAATTCAATTGGTCCAATCAGGGCGTGCATAGCAGTCGCGGCGCGTTTGAATTGCGCCAGGTATCGTTTGCCCATGAAACCGCCAAAATAGACGATCTCACTGCATTGCTCAATCTAGAAAACTTAGTATCGCCCAGCAGCCTGCCGCAGCAGACCATCACGATCCGGCGCATTGATTTCGGCATTCCGGTAGAAAATCTGCTGGTTTCCTACCAGATCGAAGGCGCGGATCCACCGCGTATCGTGCTTGAGAAAGCGCAATTTTCCATGATGGATGGCATCCTGTCATTGGCACCCGCGATCATTAATCCTGCCGCTGCACACACTGATGTCCTGGTCCACGTGAACAACATCGATCTGGGAACCTTTTTTAACCTGATTCAAATCGATGGGCTCACCGGAAGCGGGCATCTGGATGGTCAGATTCCGGTCCGCTTGGAAGATAATCAGGTTATGATAAGAAAAGGCCATGTGGCAGCAAAGGCGCCGGGTGTTTTGCGCTTCCAGTCCGCAAAAGCTTCACAACTGTTAACCACCGCGGGTGAAGAGATGAACTTGTTACTGCAAGCTATGCAGGATTTTCATTACACCGAGCTGTCACTGGATCTGGACAAATCGGCAACACATGGCTTGATCGCCAAACTTTCGTTGCTGGGGAATAATCCTGCAGTTAAAGATGGGCAGGTTTTCCGCTTGAATATCAATTTGGAAAGCGATATCGACAAAATTCTGCAGACGATTAATCAGGGTTACAATTTATCCCATGAAATTCTGCGCAATGCATTCAGGCGTCATTAAGTTAGGCTGCACCATATTATCGCCATAGAGCACAGTTATGTTCATTACCAGTTCCCGGCCAGAAAACGGCTTGGAAATCCACCAGAAAAGGAGTGCAATCATGCGCAAAATTGATCGAATAACAAACACAATACGCGTCACAGCAATCCTGATCCTTTGCTGCCTGGTGATCACTGCATGCGCACCGACAGTCAAGCTGGAAACACCGCAGGAGCCGATTACGATTAATCTCAATATTAAGCTGGATGCTGATATTCGGGTAAAGCTTGAAGAAGAAGCCAAGAAAGATATCGCGGCCAACCCCGGCATTTTCTGATATTAAACGAGAAAGGAGAACACTATGCAGCGTATTCCAAAAATGACAGTTAAAAAACCCCTCGCAGGAATCAGCGGTACTATTTTTCTGGCTCTAGCACTCTGCGCAACACCGGCATGGGCTGACGCGCTCGATAACCTGCGCGCATCGGGTATGATTGGTGAAACCAATGAAGGCTACGTCATAGCAAGAGACGCGAGTGCTCAGGCGGAAGTCGATGCAATTAACGCCAAGCGCAAAACCATTTACCAGGAAAAAGCCACTGCACAGGGCATAGACATTGAACAGGTAGGAAAAGTGTATGCCGCAGAGATTATCCGGAAAGTCCCGGCAGGAACCTGGATTCAGATCGATGGGCAGTGGAAAAAGAAGTAACCCGGAAACAGATCTGGAAATGCCGCGCATGATTTCCTGGCTTGATGCAACGCAAAAACAGGCGAGAAAGCGCAGTTTATACTTAATAAATGAGCATTTTTGGCCTGTTTTTAACACCGCAGCGGCAACGCAGATAGTTTTTCTAAACTTTTCCCGCAGTCCGTACCCAGATAGTCCCTGACTATGGTATCACTGCCTCTATCTGTCACAGGAATACACATAATCAATTCAGTTTGACAATCCCAATATGCTTTGCTATAGATCACGGGGCCGCAGAAGAGAAGCCATCAAACTATGAAAATAAAGCACTCCCGCCACAAGCGGCGAGGAATTAAACCTGGAAAGTATTAATAAGGAATATTTGTCATGAAAAAAACAATCCTTCTGCTTTTTTTAAGCCTGCTTATTGGATTTTTATCCGCTTGCTCAACAACACAAAAGGTAACAAATTCGGCAAGAACAGCCACGGAGCAACTGCTTATTAGTGAAGCAATCACGCGCAGTCTGCCTAAACAGATTGATTTGCCATTACCGATGCCCAAAGGGGCAATCGTTAAACTAGATGTTACTGGATTGACGCCCGACAAAGATATGGCAAAAGGGATAGTGGCAGGATGGCTAGGATTTTTGGGATATACAGTTCAGGATGGTCCAGAAAATGCGACTCATCGGGTTAATCTTGTAATTGATTCTCTGGGTTCCGAAGTAGGTAATACATTCTTTGGAATTCCTCCTATACAAGCTTCGCTGATCCCTATTTCATTGCCTGAATTAGCACTCTTTAAGGCAGATCTACAGAGTGGTTACGTCAGATTCCATTTAGATGTTTTTGATATGCCATCGGGCCGTTTTATAGCCTCCTCTTCACCGTTTATTGCGGACACGTTTTATAACGCATACACAGTATTATTCTTGATCAGCTTTAACAAAACTGATCTGACTTCCCCGCCGCAGGTACGAACATTTCCTAAACGGACGAAGTAGAGATCCAGCGCGAACTTGAGCATGGATTGCAGCGGGTAATTCATTAGAATCGAGAAGTTTCTGATTGAGTTCTGTTGCAATCTTGCCAGCATAGACACTTTTCGCTCCAGCACAGGCCCATTAGAATCGTTCAACCTGAACATAAGATCTCGTGCAGATTCGAGTTTGCCATGTCTTCTATCGCTTCATCGCTGAGGCCACCGCGACAGATTCCTGCTAATGTATTTTGAATAACAGTAATCCCGGATAGGCCGGACGGCCTACGGCATCTGATACCGGTGTATAATGCGGGGCAACTGCTTTTTCTATCGGTGCCCACAATCGATCAATTGATCGATTGGATTGAGGAAGTTTCCTTTACGAGTGTGGCGGGTGACATCAAACTCCGAAAAACTCATATCAATTATCTCAATAATATGATTATAAACATTATTATGTTATTAATCGCATTTGAAACTGACTCCGGCCGTGCAAAGTTCTTTATCAATGTTCGTTACCGAACAGACTGGGCGTGCCTCCACATATAAATTTATAAATAGCGATTGGAAATATTATTTACTGTTCTGATCATTATTTAAATTAAACATTACTGGAGCAAAAAATGACATTCCACGTATTCCACATTAACGAAGTCTATTCAAATGCTAATGGAACTGTTCAATTCATCGAGTTTGCAGGAGATGCTGACGGCGAAGACGAATGGGCTGGACATACTATTACCTCGAGCAACGGCATCACCACCAATACTTTCAATATCCCCACCAATCTACCCAGCGAAGTGACCAACGGCAAGTCGGTACTGGTTGCAACGCAAGGATTTTCAGACTTGGGCATTGTGACGCCTGACTACATCATTCCGAATGGTTTTTTGTTTACTACCAATGGCACCGTGAGCTTCCCCGGAATGATTGGAGGCACGATTACTTATGCTGCATTACCGGTTGATGGGACATTGTCACTTAACCAGGATAGTTCCACTGGAGTCAATTCACCCGCAAATTTTGCGGGTAACGCCAGCACTGTACCAAGCAATGTGATCTCAGGGACAGATAATCCGGATAATTTGGTAGGGACGTCAGGAGATGATTTTATCCTGGGCGCCGATGGGCAAGATACGTTGGAAGGTGCGGAGGGTAATGACACACTGAATGGCGGCCTGGGTGTTGATACTGCACTCTACGCCAGCAATCGTGCAGACTACTCGATCCTCGGATCAAGCTCCGCTCTCAACGTTTCTGGGCCGGATGGCAACGATATACTCACCGGTATCGAACGCTTCCATTTTGCCGACAAAAATATCGCGATTGATCTCAATGCCGGACAAGCAGCCAGCAACACGGCTTTACTCATCGGTGCGGCGTTCGATGCGCCGACTATTCAGGAACACCCTGATTATGTCGGTATCGGACTCAATCTGTTCGATTCCGGCCAAAGTATGTTGCAAGTAGCGCAACTCGTGATCGGCGTGTTGGGCAATCCCAGCAATGGGGACTTTGTGGATAACGTCTTCCAGAACGTAGTAGGTGCGGCGCCTTCGTCTGCGGAACATGATTTTTATGTCGGATTGCTAGAGGGCAGTGGCGGATCATTGACTCAAGCGGAATTGCTGGAAATTGCCGCTAATTCTGAAGTCAATGCAACGAATATCGATCTAGTCGGACTTCAGCAAAGTGGTATAGAGTTCGTCGCCTAGGAGACTGTCCAAGATAAGTTTTCATTCACGGCATCGCGTACTACGCGGGGCGTTATTTTTCTGAAGCCTTTCTCAGATTAATTCAGCTTTTATTCTGGCGATTCTCGCCTCGCGTACCTTCGTGTTAATTGCCAGGGGTAATTTTGTGGGATCTGCAAGACTCTGGCTCAATTCCCCCGCAATTGCACCGGCATCAACACTTTTCGCTGCAGCATAGGCCCGTTGGAATCGTTCCGCCTGAACATAAGGTTTCACTGCATAGCCGGGCCGTCCATGAAAATCACACGCACAGGCTTGCAAAAACTCTTCGAATCTTTCGGGTTTCCGGTAAACATCAACCGCTTGCAGTATATCCACCAGCGTAGATGGCTTGAGTTCTTCCGCCCGATGCACATTACCGTGATAGCGGGCGACCAGTAACGCCAAGTCACGTGCATCCTTGGGAATTTTGATGCGCTCGCATAAATTCCGCGTCAAATCAATGCTGCGCGCTTCATGCCCGATATGGCGTGGCCACTCTTCGGGCGGTGTCGTGCCTTTGCCTAAATCATGCGTCAGCGTTGCAAAACGTACTGGCAATGAATAATTTTTTTCAGCAGCATGATCGATGGCCAGCATGATGTGCAGTCCGGTATCGATTTCAGGATGTGCATGCGCCGGTTGCGGAACACCAAACAACACGTCGACTTCGGGCAGGATACGCGCCAGAGCACCGCATTCGCGCAGCACATAAAACATTCTTGAGGGGTTATCTTCCATCAGTCCGCGCGCGAGCTCTTGCCAGACACGCTCCGGAACCAGTGCATCCACTTCGCCGTTATGCACCATTTCATTCATCAGCGCCAGCGTTTCCGGCGCAATATGAAAACTGAACCGCGCCGCAAAGCGTGCAGCTCTGAGAATACGCACCGGATCTTCGGAAAATGCAGGACTCACATGGCGCAGTATGCCGGCTTCCAGATCCGCAACGCCGTTAAACGGATCGATGATATTGCCTGCTTCGTCCTTGGCGATCGAGTTGATGGTTAGGTCACGCCGCGCCAAATCTTCCTGCAAAGTGACTTGCGGTGAGGCAAACACTTCAAATCCTTTATACCCAAGTGAAATTTTTCGTTCGGTACGGGCCAATGCGTACTGTTCGTGCGTTTGCGGATGCAAAAAAACCGGAAAATCCTTGCCGACCGGACGATAGCCCTGCCGCTCCATCTCTTCTGGCGAAGCGCCCACAACAACATAATCATGATCTTTGACGGGCAATCCCAGCAGTTCATCGCGCACGGAACCGCCTACCAGATAAGTTTTCACTATTGACTCTAACGCTGAATGAATGAGAATTTAACCAACCGTTATTTCGCTGCCCGAACAACGCCCAGACGCTGCTTAAGCGTTGGCGAATCGTTTCCGTGATCCAGAACTTTGGCGTAATACATCGAATTCTTCAAGACTTTTTTGACGTAATCCCGCGTTTCATTAAAAGGAATCGTCTCAGCATAAATCGCACCTTCCAGGGGTACGGTATTATCGCGCCAGCGCCTGGCTCGTCCCGGTCCGGCATTATAGGCGGCTGAAGCCAGCAACGGCTGATTGTCCAGCGTACCGAGCACATGCTTGAGATAATACGTGCCCAGTTGCAGATTGGTATTCACATCCACCACGATATTCTGGCGGAAATTTTGTATGCCCAATTGCTTGGCAACCCATTCGGCAGTGGCGGGCATCAATTGCATCAACCCTGCTGCCCCGGCATGGGATTTGATATCCGCAATGAAGCGGCTTTCCTGCCGGATCAGGCCATAAACCCAGGCTTCATCCAGTTCGTGTTGCCGCAAGACCTTTTTGAGTGTTTCCCGGTGCGGTGATAAAAAGCGCAAACTGAAATCATGCTGCGATACGGTCCGGTTTGCGGTGTTAATCGCACGGTCATACATACCATGACGGCGGGCCACTTCCGCTGCAGCCAGTAACTCCGGGTCGCTAAAATTTCGGACGGTCCAGCTCCATTCACGGTACGCTTCGGTACGTAAATTCATACGGGAGAAAGCCAGGGCGCGTTGTATGCCGGGTTTCCGGTCCATTGCGGACACTTCGCCGCTGCTGACACGATAAGTTTTGTCCGCAATGCTGAGCATTGCACCCAATTCCTCTCTGGCCAATTGACCATAAAAACTGTGCTCATCGCTGAGCGGAATAAGAACGTTATGCGCGTCCAGCGCTTCCCCTTTTGCTTTTAATGCGCGCGCTTTCCAGTAACGCCATGTATCGACCTGCTGCTCGGCTAGCGACATTCTGTTGATAGTTTTCAGGACTTCATCCCAGTTGCTAACCCGCAATGCGGCACGTACCTGCCAGGCGAGCACGGTGTCCGAAGGCGGGTAAGGTTGCGTGGTATTTTGCGCTTCCCT
>NZ_JAIEME010000051.1 GCF_019752415.1 Nitrosomonas sp. | reverse complement strand
GCTCCGATACTACCGCAGCTTGCCTATAAACTTCCTTACAAAAGTTGCACTTCATAGTTGAATCCGCCCAATAATAACGGACTAGACAAAGATCGTCATATTAATCTCAAACAATTACGTGCAATTGATATCTCTCGAATTGGCAAAAAGCAAGGCAGGCTTGAGAGTGAATATTTGCAATCGATCAAACAAGCTTTAGTAATTGTTTTTGATTTGTAGTTATCCTTAATATTTTGCTGCAAGTCTGTTACATAAATCTTAAATAAGCAGTAAGTCTATACGGTGAACCAAAAGTTGATGGCTGTATGAAAATAGCGGGAAAAGAACTTTAAATGGTAAATTGTTAATGATTGGGGTTGTTTTGCCATGAAATTTTTAATAATAATGTTGTTAGCTTAAATTCAAGCTCTTGATCTGGCAAGTTGCACAATAATGGTTTCAGACAAAATCGGAAAATTTGTTCACTCATCTCGTTATCTGCATATAGAAGCATTCAATTCACTTAGTCTAAGGGATTTAGAATTAATAGCAGATGCAGAGAAACTTGCGCAAGTCACTAAAGGCGTTAGTTACAATGTTGTCCGAATTTCTGAAAATAAAGAATCTGTTTCCTTCCTTCATTATCCTGATTTTTTTGATCAACCTTTTCCTAAACTGAATGCAAGTTGGCGCGTAGTACTCGATGGAGTTGCACAAATCCATCATCGTTCTTACGTTGATTCATTAAATCCGCCTATCCTCCACCGCAAAGAGCTTTTACTGCCATCTGAGCATAATGAGATTTCAAAATTTCAAGCACTGACCAATATAGCTGAAACATTGGGTCTGTTCGATGACCCTTCTAGAATTGGATTTCAAAACCAATGGGAGAAATTAATTGCCGAAAAAGGCTACCGCCTGGTTGAGTATGAATTTGTTCCACTTGGCAATGACTTTTCAGAAGTTGATAACGATAGTAGAACCCCTTCTGATGAGGTGCAGCGGCATTTAACAGCCCTTGTGCGATATGGGTTTTCCGCTCCTATACAAATGCTCGCAAGATTTGGCTTTCTCGATGGATTACATAGTGTCTTTGATTATGGTTGTGGCCGTGGAGATGATTTACGAGGTTTACAAGAAAATGGTATTCGAGCATCAGGTTGGGATCCACACTATGCACCAGAGAATCAAAAGAAGTTATCTAATATTGTTAATCTGGGCTTTGTCATCAATGTTATCGAAGATGTCAATGAGCGTATCGAAGCACTTCAAGGAGCCTATTCATTAACCCAAGAGCTACTAGTGGTGGCGGTGATGCTAACAAACCAATATGCGGTGAAGGGTAAGCCACTCTATGATGGAATTCTGACAACTCGCGGTACCTTTCAAAAATTTTATACACCAAGTGAACTAAAAATCTTTATCGAGCAAAATTTATATGAAGAATCAATCCCCGTAGCTCCGGGTATATTTTTCGTTTTTAAGGACAAAGATGCGGAACAACGTTTCTTAGTTGGCAGAAGCCGTTCACGTTCTAATCTATTGCGTGCTGCTAGCCAGTTACAACGTGCATCAAAACCAAGTAAGATTGAGAAAGATCTCGCACGCTATGCTGAACATCAGGCTCTGCTCGATTTGATTTGGCTTCAATGGTTGGAAAACGGACGTGAACCGGATAAAAGCGAAGCCATAAACTTACCTCAAGTACTTGAAGCTTTTGGTAGTTTTCATAGAGCACTTCGTTTCTTGCGAAGTCAAAAAGATGACGCCATTCTGGAAACTGCTCGCAAGATCCGGCAAGATGATTTATTAGTTTACTTTGCGCTTGGAATGTTTGAAAAGCGTAAACCCTATCGTCATCTTGATCCTCAATTGCAACGCGACATTAAAGCTCTTTTTGCTGATTATGGATCTGTCCAGCTAGCGGCAAGAGAGTTACTGTTCCAGATTTCGCAACCTGAGCGCATTGATGCAGCCTGTCGGGATGCGGCATCAAAAGGTCTTGGTTGGTATATCGAAGGCGAATCATTACAACTTCATTCAAGTCTTGTCGAGCGACTTACCCCCATTCTTCGTATATATATTGGTTGTGGTACAGCATTGTACGGTGATATTACATCCGCTGATCTAGTCAAAATTCACATACGTTCAGGAAAACTTACCCTGATGCGGTTTGATGATTTTTATGGCAAGCCACTTCCTAAAATGATACATCGTGTAAAAATATTATTTTATAAACAAGAGTTTCATCTTTTTGAGTATGGAGAAGGATTTGAGCCACCTTACCTTTATCTGAAATCGCGATTTATGAATGAAGAAATGGATAGCTACGCAGAACAGATCGCATTCGATAATCAATTAGAAGCTCTGAATCTTTTTGATTATTCAAACTATGGACCCAAAACAGAAGAATTTGAAAAAAAATTATATTTGGCCCGATGGGAAATTGATGGAATGCATTTAATTCGTAGTCAAGCTATTCCAAATCTTGATACGCCATGTGGTAAATATTTAACTTACAGGGATTTTATTGAATGTGGCGAGGCTCATGCCAGAACAGGCCTTTCTAATTTACCAAAAGAGGCCGATTCCTACACTGCTATATATGAACTTGCTACAAATATTCTTGATCCTGTTATAGATTATTTTGGAATGATTAAACTAACTTATGGTTTTTGCTCGGCAGAGCTTGCAAAAGAAATATCTGGAAGAATTTCGCCTGATCTAGATCAGCATGCTGCTCATGAAAGAAAACGAAATGGTAAATTTATATGCGAACGACTAGGCGCTGCTTGCGACTTTTTTATTGAAGATGAAGATATGGAAGAAGTCGTAGCATGGGTATGTAAAAACACAAACTTTGACAGAATATATTTTTATGATTCAGTAAGGCCTATACACGTCAGTTGGTCTCCAGAATCAAGCCGTCAAATGACTAGAATGAAATTGTCATCCAACGGAAAGCGTATCCCGCGAACCGTGATAATGGACTAAATTTCTTTAGGCAATTACTGCTGTTTTACCTACGTACAAACCCAAAATATAGAAAATCAGAGGTAGAAAAACTATATATAAGTCACTATTGTTTAGCTTAATTGGTACACTTTTAGTGCCCTATTGGGCACATTTGTGCTCCGTTATTTTATTTCTATAGCTACGAATTTAGATTTCTGGGAGAAGCATCTCATATGGGCAAGGTTGGTCAACCTTCATTGTCAAAGCAGATCGCTTCAACCACTGAAACGATGTCATCGTCTGACAAATATGGTGCTTGAGCAAAAATCAGCCCTTGTTCTCCATTCAATTTTGCAGCTAGGTGCCCTTTGCCTAACAACATCTCTGCTCCAGGACGATCTAGAGCAATGCGCGAAGTTGCTTCGCTGGATACTTTCAAAATCAATCGATTGCCCAAATTCTCGCGCAATTGCATCGGCATCACGTCCTTATCCGGTCGCTGGGCAGCAAAGAAAAGGTGAATACCTGCCGCGCGAGCCTTAACGCCGAGGCGTTGTACTGCTGCACTAACCGTTCCCTTGTAACTGTCATCCAGCATCCAGTCTGCGAACTCGTCATGAACCAAGAATACCATCGGCATACGATCTTCTGGCAATGACTTGGCGTTATAAGTTGACAAGTCACGAGCCCTCGCAGCAGCAAAAATCCTATAGCGTTCTTCCATTTCCTCAACCAATCCATTAAGTACTTCGACAGATCTTTCACGGGTGGTGATGATCGCTTCCCGTAAGTGAGGAAGGATAGCTAAGCCAATGTAATCAACACCCATTTTGGGGTCTATCAGGATAATATTAGCCAAAGAGCTTGGATTTGTGGCAGCAATGTCTAGCAGCAATGCCTGAATCAGCACAGATTTCCCACTGCCTGTTGATCCTGCAATCAAGGAATGTGGTTCGTGCTGAGATAAGCCGCCGAAGTCACTACCTAGGTTCAGATACAATACATTGCCAGTCAACTCTTGGAGGCCAAGCACAAATGATGTATTGATACCGGCAGTATTTTTGTTCATCTGACGCATCGCCCAGATATCCCATAACGAAACGGGTTGGCGCATTACACCTGCGATCGAAACAATGATCTCGCCCGGTTTTGGTTGAACTGTTACCAATTGGATACTATGAGTAGTCAGTAACTGTGTTCGTTTCGCTTCGATGTCTTCCATCCGAAGACGATCCGATCCTGAAAGACGTATCAAACAGCCGTTAGGTGTCAATCGAGCCCCGATAATGTTGGCCTGGAAACCATAGCTATTGAGTGCTTTTTTCAGATTGACCTTAACTTCATTAGCCCAGGTTTCCCGATCATCTACCAGTTGATCGCGTTGTGCCAAATGTTCGGTCACGAGACTCATCAGAGCCGTACCTTGGGTGGGCTTAGATTTGATCGATTTGATTTCATCAAGAATAGTCGTGATGCTTGGCGCCATAATGGGCGTATCTGATGAGCAGACTACTTCAACTTGCAAGGTCGTTTGTGGTTCAACGGCACTAACAATAGTGCTTTCATCCGAGGGGATTTTGTTAAATAGATCTGATTCTGACTGCGTAAGTCGATCAATCATGTTAGTCCAGGTCACACGTTTCGCAAGTTGCTGAACATGTATTTCATTCCATGGTGTATCTATTCCGATAGTTTGGCGAACTACCAGTGAGTTTTCGCGACGAGCGTATGCTTCAGCCAGCCCTCGCAAATCAGGACGGTCAAACACCTCTTGATATGAGTTGATGCCATCAGTTTCTTCAATGATGATTCGTTCTGATCGTGAAGCAGTCTGACCGGGTTCGGGCGTGTGAATGAAAATATTCGAATAGCCCCGAAGTGTAATCCCTACGCTAGCATCGCGTATCGCAACTCGAGCGCGCTCGAGCAAAGCAGTTTGTCCAGGAGGGATCACTGCGTCGATCAATAGATCAGCTATCCTTGATAGCCAAAGGTCACGATCAAGACGACCGGGATCCCCAAAAAGAGCTTCCCTAATTATCGTCAGTGTTGCAAGCAACTGTGCTTTAGATGAACGCCTAGCATCTGCTTCACCCGCGCCAGCCACGTACTTTGATTCAACAATGATTAAGTGAAGTCTGATACCTTCTGCCGAATCATGAATACACATCCCCAAAAGATCAGCTATACGATTTTCTCGTTGCGCTAGCCAGTTAGCATAATCGTCCAGCAAAAAGAAAACTTGTATGGAGGGCTCGTTAGCACCTCCACAGATGATTTTAAACTCATCTTCCATCATAAAACGACTCAAAACCAAACCGATTAATTCGCCCGCTGATACTCCTCTCTTGGCCGCTCGAAGCACGATATCACCAGAAACGCTGATTGCATCGTCGATCAGGCGTTGAGTAGTCGCATTGAGTTCGTCCTCCGTTAGCGTGAGCCCCAACTCTTGAATACGTCGCTTAGCCAGAACGCTCAGCAGCCGAAGCTCAGATGTTGAGCTGACGATCATATTGCGGCCGTTGGTTCGGTTACGACGGTATCGCACTACGTTGATTTTGTTGGCTTGAAGTTGCCGCTTATCAAGCAACTCGTCGTAGGTGGCTACCCACTCGGCCAAGTTATGCGCATCCTCGAACACACTGCGAAGACGATCGCTCTGCAAAGAAATTTGGCGGGCAGGCACCAGGTGGTGTTGCAGGGATACGTCTTGTTGTCGCACCACAGCACCGACCATATCAACGTACGCACGCCCCGTGGCAGTTTGCTGTGGGCAAGTCAAGAACGTGGTCGATTTCAGTTCATTTTCACCGGATACGCTGCGATACGACCACCGCGAGGGCGCGTGTTCGAACACCGGCCGATCGTTAAGCCAATCCACGGGGACCCACTCTTCGGTAGCCGTTCGAGATATCACATCGTGCAAGAAAGCAATGTCAAAGGGACGGAAGCCATCCTCGGGTTTAGTGATTGTAATGTTCGGCGGGGACACTGAAATGCGAAGCTTGGACATAAAGTTGTCGGAAGTCTCACTAGCCACGGACAAATCGGGATCAGCATCCGATTTGCTCACCAATTCAGCGTATATCCTTCGAAGTTTTCCCGAATCTTGATGGCGCACTGACACGTTGCAATGAAGCTCAAGATCCTCTTGCAGGCCCGTCAACTCCCGGACTGTTGCAAGCGGCAAATCTGCAGCATCAGCATTGTAGAGCAAAATGCTTAAGTTCGACCGCTCGTGCGGCTGAAGGCCTACATACCGTTCCAATAGCTCACGGATTTGACGTGCAGCTTCCATCGGATTAACGTCAGTGAGTTGTTCGTCATCCGCTCGAACCGGTCGTTCCAGCAGGCTGTATCCGTTGACGGTACTGCTTGTGGTCACCAAAACTGGCGTCCCTGATCGGTCGGCAACGGCGATTTCAGGGTAAAACGGGTGCTCCAGCTCTTCGCTGAACTCCTGGAAGAAGATGTTGCGATCTCCGAAGGTAGCATACTGGCCGACCAATAGGTGCGTAATCAAGCCAGCTACTCGGCGGAGTTTCACGGCCAGTGCCTTCATACGTTCCGGATGCCAAGGAGGGACGATGATGCTAGGTTGGTCGCCCGTCAGGCGAATCGTTCCTACTGTCAGCACTTCTGACACGAGCTTAGCGCGGGCTACGTCTCCCCGTGCGTGAATTTTCAACATCCGTAGCAACGCCCCAAAAGATTCCGCTTGGTTCAAGATGGCTTCGGTGTGCAAGCCGCTTTCGAGAAAATGCTTGATAGCATCGGAGTAGTCCGATTCAAAGGTGGCCCACGCGACCTTAATTTCTTTCAGTTGCTCAGCAGTTAAGCGGCCATCATTGTATAGCTCGTCAATGCGGCGCTTGATTTCTGCTCGAAGACTCTTGATACGACCGGGCGGGGGAACCAGCGACCCCGCATCGCGTCCGAAGGTAGCTTCAAGCGTGTTCACATCTAATAAGGACACACTCTGGACACCGCCCTTCTTGCTCACCATCCGCCGCAGTACTTCTGTGCAGGCAATACCCCCCTTTTCCAGCAATCGCTTCATGTCGTCGTGAAGTGTTAACCCGATGGCCTCTGGACGTGCCATCCATAACAATTGGGTCTTCTCGATCGTTTGATCGTTGCCCGCATGCTGTTCAACCAAGCTCACTTCAAACTTGATCTGCGTTTGTAGTTTAGAAGCGGATGTACTTGGTTTTAGCTTTCCATCTTTTCGTTTGTTTTCGTACTCGAAAAATGCAGGGTAATCAAAAAGAGGATCAGGAATGTCTGCTGTTCCCATCTTTTCCACATGCCATTGTACGCGCTCGCACAATAGCTGCGGTAGGCCACGGTACATGATGGAGAAGAAGGCACCGACATCGTGATTGTAGCGTTCACGCCATTCGGTGCGTCCCTTGGTAACACGGACTCTAATAAAACGTTCTGTGGTTGGCTCCCCTGCACGAACTACTAGGCGCTGAACGGCCGTTACCAAGCCATCCAAAAAATCAGTGCACTCGATTGGCTTCCCGAATACCACCTTTTCCCAGCGGCCGCGAAGCCTTGGATCCTGGTCAAGGTAACGCCGGTGCACTTCGAAGAACTCCTCGTCGGCCTCGTTCCAATCTGATCGCCTTTCCCGAGCTTTCAGTTCCTCAAGATGCTTCTTCCAGGCATCCGTTAAAACACCCGGGTCGGTGCAGTCGTTTTCAAAAAAGTCGAGGGTATGATCGGCCAACTTTTGTTGCTTTTCTTTGGGGCGATCGAACAATAAATGTATGCCATCACTCTCCCATTCGAGTAGGGATAGCGCTTCCTTCGTATCTGGATCCCCGGGTTGCGCCCGAATAAAATCTTCAATAACGGGGTGAGCAGCGAGTTGGATCAATTCACGGTTGCTCTCAAACCTTTCACACATGTCTTCCGGATCGATTGCTTGTCCTGTTTTGTGTTGTTTGAGTAATAGCGGTGCGCGGTCGGAAAATAGCTTCTCGAAGGCCTTTCGCCACGGGCCGCTGGCCGTACCAAACGATCTAGTGTTCGAAAATAACGTGGTATCCCGAGGTAGTGCTAGACGTGGTAATGCCCAGCCTAGCGCATCTCGAATGGGATGGCCTTCCATTCTGGATGCTTCGCTAATCTGGGCACAGTAGTCTCCGAGCTGAAACAGCGACATGTCGGCAACTGCCAAGAGTCCTTTCAATGCAGCCTGGAACACCCGACGATCTTCCGGTGCCAAGGGTAAGGCAGTGGTGCGAACGGTCGCTTCGGCCCAAGCATCCTCGTGCGCCCGAAACTCCTGAGCGCCTAATGCAGTGACGTAACCAAGGGTGTCGGAAATGTTAGGCTCGTTGCCGTTGGCAGTGAGTAATGCGGCTTTGTCTGTGCCAATGTTTCGGACAGCACCTGCGTTCTCATCCGTCAACACTTCCGGAGGAAGTCCTAGGCCAGCTACTAAGACCGCGGGAATCTTAATCTCTATCTGTTCCCTTAGATCCGGGTCTGCCAATACTTCGCGAACCACCGAGGCTATTTGAAAGGCGTTGAGGCGATCAAGACGAAATAGAGCGGCGGCACCGTCCGAGGCAGGAGCACCACCGATGCGACGCCGCAAGATGTCGGCGCCGACGCGACCTACGATTTTGTCCGCTAGCATTACATGCCACCTTGCCGATTGAATGGGTTTTCCACAAATGCACAAGAGTCAGAAAGTCGGCGAACCAACCCCAGGCCATACAGTCGCGTTTCCAAATGCTCCGCGTTGTTCATCAACGCTTCTTGGTCCACTTGGTTGTTTTGAATGTGGCGGGTCCCTTCTATGTGACCAATAACCAAGCCGTAGCGACGATAAATTTCAGCAAGGAACTCGCCAAACTCCATCCGATCATCGACAACAGTCACTACCAATGCTTTCAAAAAGCGATCGTTCGGTGCGTAACGAACCCGTCTGGCTAGGCGCCGTGAACTGAGACCGATGGCGCGGGACCACGTATTGTGAATCTTCTCGACGTGCTGCGCATGACGAGTTTCCGCCTTTTTGAGGAGTTCCTCGATCAATCGCTCCCCAGACAACTGGTGAATGTCGATTTCATCATCTTTGTCGTACTGGAAGCGTTCCGCCATGATGTGAGCACATTCGCCTTTCGGATCCTCCGAGTTCAAGGCGGCTTCCCATTCAGGAGTTGTTCGGACGTTTTCGACCAAAGCCTTTACGGCTCGTAGCGAAATAGTTTGGTTAGCTTGGAATGACTCGCCCGACAACGCTCTGACTTTGGTTCGTTGGCTTGAAACCACCTCGCAAACAATCTCAACAGGTTCTACGTCACCTAAAGAATTTTTACCACTTTCAAGAAAGTATAAAAGAAGGTTCAACCCGGTTATGATAGTGATATGATCGAGACCATCATAGATGGGAATGTCTCTGCCTAGGATGGCCAGCCAGTCGTCGCAAAGCCGGTCGAACCTAGGAAGCTGAGCATAGGGCAAATAACCAACATCACGTCGGTTTGGTGCTTGCTGAACCGATCCTTGTAATACCTTGACCAACTGGTTCATGTTGGATGGTCGCCGGAACAAACGCTCAACGAGTTGGTGGCCCAGAACTCTACCGTTACTGGCTCGTCCTAACATCAGGTATAGGAGTTCCCCCGTACGAGCGAAAAATCGCCGATCGTTGGATGCATGGTTATTTGCATCGAATCTCAAGTCTTCGTACAAAGCGTCGGGGCCAAATGGGAACACAAATTTTGAGCTCCAACGTTTATTGCTTTTTCCTTCAAAAGCCGACGACCGGAGCAATTCAATCGATCGCGCGAAATCATCGAAGGATGTGAACGATTTCCGGAGATGATCGAAAAACATGTCCTCAATTTCGACCGCGTCGCGCTTGAACTGCTCTATCCATGTGTCCCACTTAGTGTCGTCAGGGATTTTCCGCGCTCGTACGACTTCAACATAAGGATTGTTGAACAACAAGCTTCTGAGGCGGATTTGATGCTGGGGCTGATAGCTTATCTTCACGGAAGGTGGTGCGTTCAATGGATCGTTGAGGTTTGATTGCAGTACGTTCAGAAATTCGAGAATGACCAAGTGAGGCAGTTGTTCATCGTAAAGTCGGTGACCCCAAATGTGCTCATCGACGGCGAAGGAAGCATGTTCAATACGTGGTGCCATTATGCGTTCCTTACTGAGATCCGTTTTAAAAATCCGTGACCGTTTTGCTCGATTTCGATGAAAGTTAAACCCAAACTTGCATGTTCCTCCGCCGTATCATCGTCATCGCCCTCATTCCCGTGGCCCTGTGCCCGCACTAGCTCAGCTTTACGGAGAAGCCTTGCTTTAAACGCAAGTAAGTCTTCGAAGCACTCGTTGGAGAAACTGCTGGGCAATGCGCCTTCAGCCACTCGACATAAGAACTCGAACCTCACCGGGGTAAGGTCAAATGGAACCGAGCCTTGATTTCCACCACCGACCGAGATGTCCAAGCAGGGCCTCTGCCCATTTTTTTCCCATCGGATATGCATCCCTATACCACCAGTACGGTAACTAGGAACGGCGCTTTCGCATAAGACGCTGATTTTGGATTGGGTAAAACCACCTGAGTTGGCAATGAACACGATGTCCGAGTTGTCTAGCAAAAGGCCTGTCATAACCCGGTTAAGACCCTGAACCAAGCGAGAGCGGATTTTCTCTTCCACCAATCGTTTGGACTCACCTGGAACGACACTATGCAGAAGACGGAGGTAATCACCCGCGAACCGGAAAGTTGTAAGATTCCAGAACGGGTATTTGCTATAAACCTCATCCGGCAACGTGAAGAAAAGCCGTTGACGTTGATCTGCCAATCGATCTAGGAAGCCCCTTGCACCCTCTTCCAAACGTACAGACTCTTCTCCTTCGAGATACTGTTTTTGAAGAGCCAGGTATTCCTTCGTGGCCCCGTAAACCCTGTCAGCGCCCACGAATTGGTCAAAGTCTGCGCGTAGCCTGGTATCGTCTGATCCATAAACCAACAAACCGTCGGCACCGTTCGTTGTTTCCTCGCCGATACCAAAAGACCGTAAAGTCTTGAACACGGGGCGCGCCATGGCACGTCGGTAGGGCAAGTTAGCTGCAAAGACATTTCTATAAATACTGCCTTGATCCACTGCATCGTCATCTTGAATTTGAACAACGTCTGAGCAGCTCATAAGTCCTTCCTTCACAGAAGGATGATTGTGGCCCAAGAGCAAGTTCGCTGCCAATGCAAGTAAATCGCGTACAGGTAAATGGGCGCCATTCAGACGCGCGATCTCAATCAAGTCTCCCAAACGATGAGCAAACCGGCCGCCATCCTCCAGGCCGATGGCTCGCTTTCGGTTTTCAGCGATCGGACAGATGCGTTCTCCTTGGTTAAGCTCGCAGCTCGAACACCGATCCCATTCGGGATGTTCCATTACCGCTTTGATAACGGCCGACAAGGATTGTCGATGCCCTGATCGACTCAGATCAATGACTTTGAGCCTCGGATGTTCGAATCCGTCTTGGAAAAAAGCATTCTGAACCGGCGCCAGCAGAGGTGAAGGGACGTCTTCCGCGTCTCTACTCTTACGGAGTCGATCGAGGATTTGACCGTGGTTGCAAGCAATCACGTAAACGGTAGTATTCTCGTTCCCTTCGACGGACTGTTCTAGACCATCAAGGATTTTTTCACCTTCTGGGCCTTTCAGCTCACTGAGGTCCTTCACAAAAACAACGGAGCGCCCCGGCAACTCCAATGTTTGGATCTTTTCCCGGGCTGCCCATTTCTTCTCATTACCACCAAGCCGCAACCATAGTTGACGGGCATGATAGGTTTTGCCATCGCCTGCTGTACCCGCGATTAGTAACGATCCGTTTTTGTCGGTTTTAACATATGCCAGCATCTCATCAACATAAGGCGTTGGTAGTGAAATTGGACTAACGTTCGCTTGACTCAACGCAACATTGACGTGCTCGTCAAAGAGGTTGCTATTTGTAGGTAGGGGGCCATAATTTCTAAGGAATCGTACCCACTTGAGAGCTGGTGGAGTCATGTTTTGATCTTGCAGTTATTCTGAATTTTATAGAAACAAGGGCATACGTGACGGCGTGCAATCTACTTTACAAGCTACAAATAAGACAGGACTCATCAACTTCTTCCTCTGCAATTATAGCAAGCTTATCTTGCCAACTTACAGCAGAGATTGATTTTAGCTTTTGACTTGCATTCTGCTTGATAGCTTCCGCACGTATTTCTAGTTCATCCAGACTTTCACCTTGAGACCAGGTATATCGTGTGCCTGTTTCAGGATCAAACTTTTCATATTGTTTTGCATCTTCGAACAATTGGGGGTGGCGTTCTTTGAGACCAACCCATTCAGATTTACGCTGAAAAAAACAGAAATAGCATCCTGACCTGCTACGCCACTCATAGTAAGCAGGAATGCCAAGGCCAGAATCATTCAAAATACGCATAATATCAGCATATACAAGACCTGCTTCTTTAAAAGGAAATACTGCTTTGATATTAGGTTTAGTACTTACGTATCCTTCTCGATCTTCATCAGCACGTATTCCTACATAACTAACGACGACATCATCACCCGCAAACTCCTCAAATGGCCTTATTTTAAGTTCACGAGTACACCAGCGCGTATTAGGGGATGGAAGAAAATTGTTATATTGATTTTTAAGAAGATGATCAAAAGTCCGTGTGGCATTGATACGAGCTATAGGTTTGCCAAGGTAAGCCTCCAATTTATCCAAGTATTCATAGGTCTCGGGTAGTTCAGCACCTGTATCAGTAAAAAAGTATTCCATCTGTGGTACCTTGTCTCGCATAAAAATTGCAAGCGCAGAACTATCTTTACCTCCAGAAAGACCAAGAACGTGACGTATTTTTTTATCGCTCATTGCTTGCTCCTATTTCTTTTTTTGATGATAAATCATTCTCTCTATTCTTTTGATTCGCAATGTGTTCTTCAAAAAGCTGAGCTAGAAGTGCCAAACGCAGATCCTCTGAAGGCAAATCACTCAGCATGCGCTGAATCAATTCGAATTTTTCGCTTATGGCTTTTTTCTTGGATTCATCAAGTGAAATAATAGCATCATGATCATTCCCACCTTGACGCACCGTTCGGAGCATTACCACCTCAATTTGAGTGTTATGAGAAGATGATGCGCTATCTTCATAGTGAATACGCAAACGCTCTAGATCGCGCAAACGTTTTGAGAATTCAACAAGACGGTATTCCGCTATATTGATATCTTCATCTAACCATTTTTCAGGAGGTTTGCGAGCGACGAAAGTTGCCAGACTATTTAGCCAATGTCCGTCATCACCATAGGGGTCAGCCAAACGGCCCAAAAATGCCTTCAATCCATGAGTATCAATCGTATATGTTTGAAGTGGGCCATAGCGTCCGCGCAAACGTTCACGCAATTCTGAGAATACAACTTTCTCATTCTCATTAAAGGTAATTTTGAGCATCAACCGAAACTCGCTTAACAAGCTATGATAAGCAATGCGCAGTTCTGAGAATACTGACTTTAATTCTTTGGAAAAATCTTCAAGTACTTCAATTGTTGTTTCTGCGCCAATTGGTCTGAATCCACAGGCAATCGGCAATTCTTTAAATAACAATTGTGGCGGGGATTTTGCTGCAAAGAAATGCTCACGTACTTTCTGTGCTTTTTCAGAAATGCGTTTAGTTCGCTTTGTATAATCCGGCAAATTGACCATAAACCTAGATAGTGGTTTAAGTACTGCCATCATATTAACGTCAGCAGGGTCATCAAGTGTAATAGCTTGCGCATATTTCTTGAAAAGCTGGTCTCTTAGATGATCAATTCTGAGACGCTGAATTGAGAACATCTCAGGCGACTTCAAGATTTTTTCCAATAATTCCTGAGTTAGGAATGGTGAGAAATAACCCTCTTCGTAGATAACAATCTCTTCCTTATAAACCAAATAAGCTGCAAGAAAGAGCACTGGTAGTAGGCCTGATTTAATACCATACGGTGGATTTAATAATTCTTGGTAAAATTGAGAGATCGCTAGCGGATTCTGCTCGGTACGACTTAAGAAGTTATCAATTGCTTCCCAAAGAGATTGGATATCTCTATCTGATGCTAACGGGGATTCAGGTACTGTAAATTGCCACCCTTGATTCGTCTTAGTATGAAGGCCAGTAGCTCGAAGAATAGAGCGATAGATCGCTTTCTCTGGTGGAAATTTCTCAATTCCTAGATCTTCAATAGACTCCATTTCAAGCATAGCAAGCAGTAATTTCTTACGGCCAGCTATTGCACTTGAAGAAGGTTTCTCACGATTGATCAGTTCATTATGTAAATGCGGTGTTTTAGAGTAATTACTTTTCAACACTAAAGTTAGTAGCTCTTGGAATGCACGTTTATTATTTACTTTGTAGCGGCGAGCATCCCAATGCCAAGTCGATTTACTTGGTTCTTCAAGAATACTTGAGATAACCTTTCTCTCATTGTTGATTGCGACAGTCAACCTATCTTTGAGCTCACGTTGAGCAATCGGATCGGATGCTAATTCAGGACTGCTATGCTGGACCTTTTGCAAAGCAATAAGCTCAATCAAAGATTCTTTCAATGTTGCACTTGATCCTATAATTGCACCGATTGCTAGTGAACACTCGAGTGTACCCAAGCAGCTTTCAAAGAGGGATTCATCTTCCCCCGTTTCTGACAAACATAAATATAGTGTAGGTTCATCTGTTGAAACGATTTGATTTGTATTAAATCTATCAATAAATATTGGCCTGAAATATCGTAGCGTGCCTATTTCAATCCCATAACGTCGGGCAACGACAGGTTGCAAAGGTTTTTTCTCATTAAGTGTCTCTGCAAGATGAATGCTGGCCATTTGCGCTTTTTGCTGTTGTACAGAAGCTTCTAGATCAAAATCACTGCCTTGCCATACACGATACTCGGCATTATATTTACGGTAAGTGATAATTGATTTTTCTTGTAACGACTCCAGTGCGTGATTGATAGTGTCTTCATTATTATCTCCACAAAGGGCGATAATTTCTTTTGATGCTTTTAATCCACCTTGAGCACCGATAATGTTAAGTAATCCAATAGTTTTGAGTAATTGGATTTCCTGTATAGGTGCATCCCCTAAACGTTCCAACGCCATCACGACTTCTGCCCAGCGGCGATGAGTTGCATGATCTGTGGTTAGTCCTGGTTGATTCAAAATGAAATACTGATAAATTTCCCAAGGCATTATCCAGGGCAATCCATCATTAGTAATTTCAAGATGAGTTAACGTATCAAGAAAACCATATGGCTCTTGACTACCTAAATAGGTAAATATAGTACGTTCATTTTGTGCTATTTTTTGGCATAGCGTGGGCAACAATAATAAAGTTAAAGGATGTAAGGGATAGCAGCTCTCAAATAATTTCTGAGCAGTTGCAACGCTCATTCCTGTGGGTAAGGCATTGACCAAAGCGAGTGATTTCACTATGTGATCACATTGAGTAGATTTCCGTACGATAATATCGTTATCAAAATTGGAAATCAGCGATGCTGAAAGAATTCGTAGAGTTTGTTCAGCGGATTCAAGAAATGGTACATTTTCAAAACGACCTTGTACTTTTTTCCACTCATTCTTAAGCTTCTCACCAAATCCCTGGAAATATTGTTCGAAAGCTTGATGTAATAGAACTACAAAATGCAGTGGAATTAAATTGGGCCTAAAAGCAGACTCCGCAATTGCTTGTAACAAAAATACATCATTAGCATTGCGATTCCTCGCTTCGAATTCCAGAAACTTGCCTAACTCATCAATTATGATAAGGATGCCAACTCCTTGCGCTCGATGAACAGCTTTCTGAAGCTCTGAAATTAGTTCAGTTACTTTTGAAGTGGTAACGAAGTCAGATTCTGACATAGCCTGAAGCTGCTTAAGAATATCCGGCAAAGGCCCTTGCTTTTTACCAAAAAAAACTTGAGCACTAGTAAGCATGGCTTTCGTAAGTCTTTTACTAAGTGCTTCTGGACTACCAGTTAAATTGATGCAGCAATAACCATTAGTTCCGGTGAGTTCTTGTGAAATCTTTTTGGCTATACTCTCATCTGCACTTTTTAATATATTCATTGCATGTTGCCATGTTGCAGATCCTGGGTTACCTAATAATTGGCTAAGAAATAAGCCAAATGCTGATTTCCCTGATCCATAAGGTCCTACTAGGGCCCATGCACGAGGCGCTTCTTTAGTATTAATTGTATCGACGACACGACTCAACGTTTGAACCGCACGATGTGTTGGAATATAAGTACATGCACTTGAATCTCCTTCAGAATCTCGTTCCAAATTAATCGATCTCGTGTAATGTGTGTTAACCTTTAAAAGGTTTATCAGTCTCATGCTCTTATCTCCACCAATCGCGCCTCGTTAGATTCTTCGTAATATTTATCTAATACATCCAATGGTTCAATTTGCTTGAGCATGTACAGTTGATGAATACCGGCAGTTTCTCTAAGTTCAAAAACGCCAGGTAACCAAGTTATCATTTCTTCTAGTTTATCGATTAGCCCCTCTTCATTTAACCTATAGACGGCTCCTGGAGCAGCATAAAAGCCATCACTGATCATCAATTTTTCGACAGGCAAGCTAGATAATCTAGAAAATTTGAAAACTTCCAGAACCGCATAGCTAAATGGCACGACTGGGAGATTCCAACGATTTTCAAGTTTAGACTCATGATATTTTGAATTACCAATTTCATTAAGCAACCCGAGAATAGCTAGCGGAGAGTCAAGTCCTTCTTCAATTGGAGTTTTCTTAAAATCTATTGTCGGCTCGTATGTTCGTAGCATTAATGTGATATCACTTCTCAAAGTATTATCGGCAACTCGGCTACTTACATTCTCATGTACAAATACTTGCAAAGCTTCAAATAATTCTTTTTGTGTGAATTCAGGTTTGTGGAATCTATTGAAAAACCAGAAAAATGCTGTTGCATTCTCGGCATTTGAAGCGATTAACCAATGGAGTAGCCAAATAGTGGCATCGTCTTCTAGATATGGATCATGTCCATTTTTTATATCAAATAGCCGTTTTCCTAGTGCGGTCGATGTTAATGTATGTTTATTGGCTTCTAGAATTTGACACGCAATAAGCCAATAGCGAATCGCATGTACCATATTTTTGCCTACACCCAGAACAACTGTTGCATCATCCTTTTCAAAAATTGAAGAATCTTCGCACCAAGCTTTGAAGCCTTTTGTTAACCAGCCAAAACGAAGTGTAAAGGTCTCATGGCGGCCAAAAGATACAGCAGAAGATTTATCAAATGGTTTCATTTTAAAGCTTCCTTCATTTGATGTTTATCTTCATCAAATGGTAAGGATCCTTGCGTGGTATTAGTCAAATAATTTTCTGCTGAGAGAACGAACCACTCTTTAAGTGTAAGGCCATTCTTCATTAATGTTGCATGCAGTTTCTTCTTTAATGCAGGATCAATTTCAATCACTACACGTCCACTTCTTCCAATGCTCATCCATGCCTCTATATGATGTAACTTATGTAATATTACAAATTGTGTTCCAATTTCTGGATTTAGTAAAGATGTCCCTGATTCCGCAATTTTAATTATTACTTTCATTCATATGCCCAACAGCACGTTCTAAATCCGCATCAATCATCGTTTGCTAACTACTAGAATCCCAATACAGCCAGGCATCTTTTTTTATCGGCAAATATTGCATAACTAATGACTGAAAAAGTTGGAAAGATTCCTGCGTTGGTGAGATTCATCTATGAGTATGATGCTGTCCGATACCAAATCTCCCAAAATACGAGTATTGGTTAGAGGTCTCTGCATAACCGGTTTCCTTCTTTGTAAAAACTTATACGCGCTTGACTTGAATATGCTGAGATCGAGCAGAAAAGCTCAAAAATACAGTTATGCAGCGGTCTTTAATAACAATGAAAAATGCAGCTACATATTCCCGTCTATATAGAAGATCCAATGTATAGACTTAAATAGCAATCTGAAAAGCAATTCATTCAGGATTGAAATCCGACTGTGTCTTATATTTGCGAATAAAGTGAGTTTTTAGGCGACAAGCACATAAAATGCTTAAAAGTTATTGATTTATAGCATTATATCCTGCTAGATTACCAATCACTTCTTAAACCACCAATAGGGCGTTACATGAACAAGACTGAATTGATTGAAGCCATTGCTACTCGTTCTAAAACCACCAAAGCCCAAACTACCGCCATGCTGAACGGATTGCTTGAAGTTATTCAAGAAACCATGGCAAGCGGCAACGATGTTCAGTTAGTGGGGTTTGGTACTTTTTCAGTGACAGAACGTGCAAGTCGTGAAGGCCGCAATCCAGCGACTGGTGTAACCATGACAATTCCTGCCAAAAAGGTCGTTAAATTCAAGCCAGGTAAAGCCCTGTCTGATGC
>NZ_JAIEME010000080.1 GCF_019752415.1 Nitrosomonas sp. | reverse complement strand
TATGCATTGATACCGATCCGGTTAATGCCACTTTTTATGGCTTTAAAAAACTCAATGTTAAGCAGATTAATGTCATGAACAATGATGAGATTGATCCGAGAAAGTTTGATGATTTAATTGAATTGATCGCCAAAGCAGAAAATGACGTCATTATTGATAATGGTGCCAGCACCTTTGTGCCCATGTCGCATTATCTCATCAGCAATCAGATACCCGCCTTACTTCTGGATATGGGGCATGAACTGGTTGTACATACTGTCATCACCGGCAGTCAGGCTTTGTTGGATACATTGAATGGTTTTGTGCAGCTGATTAAACAGTTTCCCAAAGAAGCATTGTTTGTCGTTTGGTTAAATCCCTATTGGGGTGAAATCACCATGAATGGCAAGCAGTTTGAGGAAATGAAAGCGTATGTGGATAACAAAGCCAGAGTATCCGCCATTATCCGAATTCCGCACTACAAGCCTGAGACTTTTGGCAAAGATTTAAGTGAGATTCTGCAATCGAAATTCACCTTTGATGAAGCGCTTAAAAATAGTGCTTTGCCGGTGATGGTACGTCAGAGATTAACGATTATCCGCAGACAGCTCTTTATCAATATTGAAAATGTGGCTGCGGTTTTAACATGAATACCGACAAATTAGATGTGCTCATTGAAAGAATCGCGTCAGAACACGGCATTGTTCTGTCACAGGACGATCCGGTATTGATGATGCATACGCTCAACGAAGTATTGCTGGAACAAAATAAAGAAGCCCATGCTGAGCTGTTAAGTAATTACCATGCGATATTGGAAGAAAACTTTAATCGGTGGTGTGAATATTCGACCAAAAAATCCAATGCGCTGATTAATTCATCCAACAGTAGCGCGCAATTAACACGAGACCAATTCCTGGAAAGCTGTATTCAGCTGATCGATGAAAAGATAAAAAGTAGAGAGGGTCAGGAAAATTACGATCTCACCAGAATTTCCAGGCAGGCGGCCATCATTAATTTACTGGCATCAACCTTACTCTTGATTTCAGTTGTAATCATATTTTTAATTTTGTTATAGCAAGATTTTCTAAAAATAAGTTGGATAGTCCATGAGAACGCTAAATTTAAGTGAAGCTGCCCAATTCTTGAAGCTGCACCCTGAAGAAGTGCGTCGTCGCGCTAAAGCGGGAATTATTCCGGGTGCAAAATTAGGGAAACGGTGGGCATTTATTGAAGATGATCTTGCTGATCATATTCGCTCGTTATATGCTTGCACTCGGCAAGCGTTGCAAGTGGGACATGAGGAGAAACAATTATGTCACTCTGTAAACGTGGTAAGACGTGGTGGATTAGTTTCACCACACCAAGCGGCGAGCGAGTTAGATGCTCTGCTGCAACTGAAGATAAAACCCAGGCGCAAGAATTCCACGATAAGCTGAAAGCGGAATCCTGGCGTGTTGCAAGACTGGGGGATAAGCCAAAGCGGACTTGGGATGAAGCGGCTTATAAATGGCTGATGGAGACACAACATAAGGCTTCACATAAGCAGGACATGAAGCAAGTTGCGTGGTTTCAACAGTTTTTTAGAGGCCAATTACTTTCTGAATTAACTCGGGAAGTGATTGCTGAAGTAGGTGAAATAAAATGTAAAGAAACTTCACCTTCAATCGTTATTTGGCTACAATTCGGGCCATTCTACGAAGAGCAGCTTTAGATTGGGAATGGATTGAGAAAGCACCCTTTATCCGGCTATATAAGGAACCCAAACGGCGGATTCGTTGGATAGCACCTGAGCAAGTACAAATATTACTAAATGAATTACGTGAGCATTTGGTTGATTTGGTAAAGTTTTCACTTTCAACAGGATTGCGCAAACGCAATGTTACTGATTTGGAATGGTCTCAGGTTGATTTGCAGAGAAATGTTGCATGGATTCATGCAGATCAAGCCAAAGCAAGAAAAAGCATTCATATTTCACTGAATGCAACGGCTATGGAAGTTCTGAGAAAGCAGGTTGGCAAACATTCGTTAAGAGTGTTTACTTACCAAGGAAAACCAATTATTCAGGTCAATACCAGGGCATGGCGGAAAGCACTAAGAAGAGCAGGAATAGAAGATTTCCGTTGGCATGATTTGCGCCATACTTGGGCCAGTTGGTTAACTCAAAAAGGTGTGCCGTTAAATGTAATTCAAGAAATGGGAGCTTGGGAGTCAACTGAGATGGTGAAACGTTATGCTCATTTGGCACCCGAACAATTCAGAAAACATGCAATGGTTGTAGATGAAATTCTGAATGACACAATTTTGACACAAGTGGAAAATTAGAAGATGATAAAATCAATCTAACCCATTGATTTTATGGTGCCGACACCAAGAATCGAACTCGGGACCTTCTGATTACAAATCAGCTGCTCTACCATCTGAGCTATGCCGGCAACTTAATATGTTCAAACCTAAACTCACGTCATTTGATTACCCTAAGATTGGGTTTGAGTGTTTTTTTTGTTTGGTATGTTAAAGAATTCTGAATTGTACTACTTTGTTGTTCGTTATCTGTAATTACTTGATTCTCTTTTTCTTTATTCTCAGAAGAAAATGCTATTCCTTGATTTACTTCTTTCGCAAAAATCCCCTTAACAGCGGCAACCGGAATCTTTAGTTTTCTTGATACACCATCGAATCGTGCAGTAAAGCTGATAAAATCATTACTAATAATGAGTTCATGTGCAGCTTTTACACTTATATTAAAAACTATTTCGCCATTCCTCACATGCTCTATTGGAATGTCTAAATCCGGATCGGCTTTTACAGAAACATATGGTGTAAAACCACTATCAATACACCAGTCATAAATCGAACGAATTAAATAGGGCTTCGTTGAATTAGTGCTCATTTCCGCATTATTTTTTCTGAAGCTGATAATGCATCAATAAATAGCGGTCGACTAAACAATCTTTCCGAATACTTTAACAACGGTGCAGCTTGTTTAGGAAGGCGAATTCCAAAATGTTCAAGTCGCCACAGTAGAGGCGCTATCGCAACGTCAAGCATTGAAAAATCATCGCCAAGCATGAACCTTTGTTTCTCAAAAATTGGAGATATAATCGTCAGATTATCTGCTATCACAGTACGAGCTTTATCTATTGCTTTCTGATCTGAACCATCAAATGCATCGATATAACAGAACAATTCTTGTTCGAAACGAAACAACAATAAACGCGCACGGGCCCGCATTACAGGATCTGCTGGCATTAATTGCGGGTGTGGAAAGCGATCATCAATATATTCATTAATGATATTTGATTCATATAACACAAGATCGCGTTCCACAAGTACAGGAGCTCTTCCATAAGGACTCATTACAGCCAAGTCTTCTGATTTATTATTTGGATCGACGTCAATTACCTGAAAATCCATATCCTTTTCGTGCAGAACTATCCGGCAACGATGGCTGTATGGACATGTAATTGTTGAATATAGTGTCATCATAACTTCTATTCCCGAACTTCGTTACAATATATTCAGCAAGTTTTATATCAATGAATATCTTTCCAATATTCTCTTTTTAGTGCATAGGATAAAATCAGCATACCTAAAAGAAAAGCCATAACTTTGAGCCCTAACTCCCTACGGGCATTTGCGTGAGGCTCACCTAGATAAACCAGATAGTTAACTAAATCACCGACAAAGCTGTCAAACTCCGACTTTGTCATTTCACCTTGTTTATCAAGCACCAAGGTCTTCTGCTCACCTTTATCACTTGTTTTAACTATCAATTTCTGCTCACCCTGTAATTGATAAAAAACATGTGGCATTGCTGCACGATCAAAAACAAGATTGTTCCATCCAGTCGCAGTGGAATCGTCACGATAAAAAGCCCGCAGATAAGTGTATAACCAGTCTGCCCCTCGCGAACGAGCTATCACTGATAAGTCAGGCGGCGCAACACCAAACCATTCTTCACCTTCTTTTTTCTGCATTGCAGATTCCATCAGACCGCCTACTTTCTGACCTGTAAATATCAGCTTAGTAAGTATTTCTTCATTAGTAAATCCGATATCATAATGACGGTTATAGCGCATATAGCTTGCACCATGACAAGTTAGGCAATAGTTAACAAAACTCTCTGCGCCACGCTGCAACGAAGCATTGTCAGATGTGCTAATTGGAGCGCTATCTAATGCCATGCCAGACTCTGCAGCGAACAAGTCACTAAACAGAGTCATACATAAAATAAATATAACGATTGTTATTTTCTTCATTTTTTTACTCTTTTACTCTTTTGGGCTCAGGTTTTGTTTTATCTATCTTGCTATACCACGGCATTAAAATAAAGAAAGCAAAATAGATGACTGTAAAGATTTGCGCTAATAAAGTATATAAAGGAGTTGGAGATTTTGTTCCGAGCCAACCCAATACGAAAAAGCTAATCACAAAAAGCGTCAAGGCTGTCTTGAAATATTTACCTTTATAGCGTATCGATTTAACCGGACTTCTATCCAGCCAAGGTAAGAAGGCAAAGATAACCACAGAAGCAGCCATCAATATCACACCCCACAACTTCGCATCTATCCATAGAAAATTGACAGTGACTGCTCTAAGCATGGAGTAATAGGGCGTGAAATACCATACGGGTGCTATATGATCTGGTGTTTGCAATGTGTTAGCAGGTATAAAATTATTGTATTCTAAAAAATACCCCCCCATTTCCGGGGCAAAGAAGACAATTCCACAAAACACCATTAAAAATACCACGACACCGACTATATCTTTTACAGAGTAATAAGGATGAAAAGGTATTCCATCGACAGGGATGCCAGTTTTTGGATTTTTATTTGCTTTTATTTCAATGCCATCTGGATTATTTGATCCAACTTCATGCAATGCTAGAATATGCGCGAACACCAAAACTAACATTATTAGGGGCAATGTAACAACGTGATACGCAAAGAAACGATTGAGCGCAACATCCGAAAGTGTAAAATCACCCAACACCCATTGTTGGAGAGATTCTCCAATAGTCGGAATTGCTCCAAACATACTTACAATCACTTGCGCGCCCCAGTAAGACATTTGTCCCCAAGGTAAGATATATCCAGTAAAAGCTAAACTCATCAGCACAAGGAATATTGCCATACCCACTAACCACAATAGCTCTCGTGGCTTTTGATAAGAACCGTACATCATTCCACGGAACATGTGCAGATAGACCACGACAAAAAACATGGAAGCACCTGTTGAATGCATATAGCGAATTAACCAACCATAATCCACATCTCGCATGATATATTCAACAGAAGCAAATGCCATACCGGCATCCGGCTTATAATTCATCGTGAGAAAAATTCCGGTAAGTATCTGGTTAACCAGAACCAACAAGGCTAATGAGCCAAAAAAATACCAGAAATTAAAGTTCTTAGGGGCATAATATTCGGAAAGATGTGCTTTCCAATTTGACGTCAATGGAAATCGTTTATCGATCCATTCAATTATCTTATTCATTTACACAGATCCCTCGCTTGTAGCTCCAATTAAAAGACGGCTATCGCTCAAATATACATGAGGAGGAACAACCATATTAGTTGGAGCCGGTACACTTTTATATACGCGGCCAGCCAAATCAAATTTTGATCCATGACAAGGACAGAAAAATCCGCCCAGCCAATCTGGACCTAAATCCGCAGGAGCAATCTCCTTCCGAAATACAGGCGAACATCCTAGGTGTGTGCACACACCCTCAGTAACGAGGATTTCCGGTTTGATTGATCGCGTACGATTTTGAGCATATTCCGGTTGCTGTGGTTTTTCTGAATTAGGGTCAGCCAGCTCATTTTCTACTTTCACAAGTGTCTCAAGCATTTCTGGAGTGCGGTTTAAAACCCATACGACTTTTCCGCGCCATTCAACCATCAAAAGCATACCAGGCTCAAGCTTTGATATATCAACCTCTACTGGCGCCCCAGCCGCTTTAGCCCTTTCACTAGGCATCATACTCATCATAAAGGGAGTTGCAATTGCAACTCCCGCAATACCGCCTGCTACAGATGTTACTGCGACCAAGAATTTTCTTCTGCCGCTCATTTGATCAGGTATGCTAAAACTATCAGCCATATTCGACTATTCCATCAGTTATATTTTTCATGTAAGGGTATCAATAAAAAGATTAATTTTATCTACTTCCCACCACTTTCACGAGCAAATTTAGAAACTATAAACTACAAAAGCGGGCAGTATACCATAACCATATTAAGGATTATAGAGAACTTAAAGTATTTCAATGGAGAAAACCACCAAAATACATACAAGACAGCTCTCTTTCTTGAGTATCTATTTAACCTTTCCATGGCACTGCTTATATTTTTTACCGGATCCACAAGGACACAACTGGTTACGACCAACTTTTTCGTTTTGGCGCACAAAAGGTTGAACTTTCTCATCATGATTTCGCTCGTACTCGGCTTCCTCGGCCAGAGATTCCCTGTAGGAATCATGATGAAATTGTATATTTTCTGGCGATCTTAGTGACTCTGCCACTGCTTCTACTTGCTGCTCACTCTTTATTTGCACAGTTAAAAGTATTTTTGAGACCTCGTTCTTGATCTCTTCGAGCATATTGGTAAAAAGCTCAAAAGCTTCGCGTTTATATTCCTGCTTTGGATTTTTCTGTGCGTAACCACGCAAGTGTATGCCTTGGCGCAAATGATCCAATGCCGCCAGATGTTCCCGCCAATGCGAATCCAAACTTTGCAGCATTACAGCACGCTCATAGTGATGCATTGGTTCAGCGCCAACCTTTCCGACTTTTGCTTGATATTGTTCATTTGCCAGGTCAATAATACGTTCAAACAAGTTTTCTTCGTGCAACTCTGGTTCTTTTTCGAGCCATTCTCGCAAAGGAAAGTGTAACTGATATTCCGCTGCAAGCGCTTTTTCCAAACCCTGCACATCCCATTGCTCTTCAACACTCTGGGGGGGAATATATAAGCTGAACAAATTACTTAAAACATTCTCGCGTATCGCCGTAATTGTTTCTGAAATATCATGATCTTCTTCTAATAATCCATTACGCTGTTGATAAATCACATTACGTTGATCGTTAGCCACATCATCAAACTCCAGCAACTGCTTACGCATATCAAAATTTCTCGCTTCTACTTTACGCTGAGCATTTTCAATAGCACGAGTAACCCAAGGATGTTCAATAGCTTCTCCTTCGGGCATTTTGAGACGCGTCATAATATTAGCAACGCGATCTGACGCAAATATACGTAGCAAAGGATCCTCAAGTGAAAGATAAAAACGACTGGATCCTGGATCCCCTTGTCGACCTGAACGACCACGCAACTGATTATCCACTCGACGAGATTCATGTCGCTCAGTACCAATAATGTGCAAACCGCCTTTACTCAAAACCTCTTCATGAGCGATCTTCCATCTAGCATAAGCTTCATTAATCTGTTTTTCTTTTTCCTCTTCACTTAATTTCTCGTCATGCCGTATCCGCTCTATCTCCGGCTCCGGATTACCACCCAACACAATATCCGTACCACGACCCGCCATATTTGTTGCAATGGTAATCATTTTAGGCCGGCCAGCTTGCACAACAATACCCGCTTCACTGGCATGCTGTTTGGCATTCAAGACCTGATGCGGCAGCTTCTCCCGTTCCAGTAGCCTGGACAACAACTCATTATTCTCAATTGATGTTGTACCCACCAATACTGGCTGTCCATGTTCATAACATTCCTTGATTCCTTGAATAATTGCTTCATTTTTTTCTTTCGTTGTACGAAACACTTGATCCATACGATCATCACGAATCATCGGACGATGCGTTGGAATGATAACCGTCTCTAACCCATAGATTTGCTGGAACTCAGCAGCCTCGGTATCAGCAGTTCCGGTCATACCGGATAATCTCTGATACATACGAAAATAATTCTGAAAAGTAATAGAGGCAAGTGTCTGATTCTCTTTCTGAATTGCAACGCCTTCTTTCGCCTCTACAGCCTGATGTAATCCATCGGACCAGCGGCGACCAGCCATCAGACGACCGGTAAACTCGTCAACAATAATTACTTCACCATTCTGTACGACATAATTTTGATCAAGAAAATATAAGTTATGTGCACGTAATCCCGCATTCAGATGATGTATCAAATTGATATTAGCTGGATCATAAAGACTGGTTCCTGATTTCAGCAAGCCAGCTGTTGCCAGCAACTTTTCTGAATGCTCAAAACCCGCTTCGCTAAGTGTAACCTGGTGAGATTTCTCATCCACACTATAGTCACCTGGACTATCTTCTGTTTCCTGGCGTGTCAGCTTAGGAATCAGCGCATTAATACGTACATATATTTCAGTATCGCCTTCTGCCTGACCCGAAATAATCAACGGCGTACGTGCTTCATCAATCAGGATTGAATCCACTTCATCCACAATTGCAAAATTGAGTAAACGTTGCGCACGCTCATAAGCATGCGTCACCATATTATCTCGTAAATAATCAAAACCATACTCGTTATTGGTGCCATAAGTAATATCTGCAGCATATGCAGCCTGCTTATCACTATGCGGCATCTGTGCATAGATCACACCCACGCTCATTCCGAGGAATTGATAAATTCTCCCCATCCAATCCGCATCGCGCTTTGCCAAATAATCATTCACAGTAACGATATGCACACCTTTACCCGCCAACGCGTTCAGATATGCAGGTAAAGTTGCCATAAGGGTTTTACCCTCACCAGTACGCATCTCAGCAATCTTGCCCTCGTGCAAGACCATACCGCCGATAAGCTGCACATCAAAATGGCGCATTTCCAGAACCCGTTTACCGACTTCGCGAACCACGGCGAATGCTTCTGGCAATAACACATCCAAAGATTCTCCATTATGAATGCGCTGCTTGAACTCGTCTGTTTTGGCACGTAATTCAGTATCCGACAAACCTGCGATAGCTGATTCCATGTCGTTAATAATACGCACGGCTTGAAAATACTGCTTAACCATCCGATCATTACGGCTACCAAAAATCTTCTTAAGTAGATTACTTAGCATAATGTCTCTAGAAATTCTATTTAAACAATTAGTTTAAAAAACAAAGGGTGAGATTTTACCTCACCCACAGAAATACTTTAATGAATTATCAACTAAATTTATAATATTTATAGGGCGAACTAAAATCTCTTGGCATAAAACAAAACTCACCGCCAAAGGCTACTCCATAATTAAATTGCGCACGATGAACTGAAGAATACTCAACAAAAAGCATACATGCACAAATAATCAGCTGCTCTAAAATTCGGATTAGCTCGATTTTTTCAGAAAACTGGATGGATTAAGCGGTTTGTCTCTATGACGAATCTCGAAATGCAGATGCGCTCCTGTAGAACGTCCCGTATTGCCCACTTCAGCTATCTTCTGCCCCTGCAATACGACCTGCCCCAGTTCCACCAAACGTTTAGAAGCATGCGCATAACGACTCACCAAGCTATCTCCATGATCAATCTCGATCATATTACCATATTCAGGATGTCGATCAGAAAAGACCACCACGCCACCAGCTGCAGCTTTTATCGGCGTTCCTATCTCAGCAGAAAAATCCACACCTTCATGAAATGCTCTCTTCCCTGTAAATGGATCAATTCGGTATCCATAGCCGGAAGAATACCAATCTGTATCAACTGGCATTTCAGAAGGCAGAACATATTTTGCTAATCTGTCGTGACGTAATAAAGAATCTAATGCGCCCAGTTTATCTGTCCTTTCATCCAACATGTTGGATAATTCCTGAAGCTTATGATTAAATTCAGTAAATGTTAATTCTTCAGACGAATGATCAGTCCGTGAGCCACCTTGCCCCGGAACTTCATTCAAAAGAAAATCTCGCGACTTGATGCCGGAAGACTCTGCCAGACGTTCACCCAGGGCATCTAAGCGTAATAATTGCGCCTGCATTTGTCCCAATTTAATGGCCATGATATTTAGATTATCTTGCAAATGGGTCTGAATTTTTTGATGTCTTTCTTCTTGTGGATTGACTAATACCGCTCTTAAAACTGGCGCATCGACCCGATCAGCGTAGCGCAATGAAAAAAAGTTTAAACTCAATGCTAATGTTATGGTAACGAATAGAAAAGCACTTGTGAATAATGTAATGTGTAGCCTGGTTAATGTTATCTTTCTTGCTCGTTCTGATTTATCAGAAATAAAAATAATATTCATATTTTTTATTCATTGGATATTTTTTAAATAACCATATGACCTCTTATAAAGTTAATTCTTATCTTAATCTTCTTGGCAAGACGCCTGAATATGAAAACTTATTCTCTTTGGCTCATCAATTATATGCAGATCAACTAATCTTCTCTAAGCTTATTCCCGCGCAATTAGCCCAGCATTGCGTCTTGAGTCAAACTTCAAATGGCAGGCTGACAATAATGACCGAGAATGGCGCTATTGCTTCAAAACTTAAGCAAATTTCGCCCTCAGTGCTGCTCAAGCTGCAAGAACTAGGATGGGAAGTTACTTCAATTCAAATTTTGGTGCAAGCACATAACTTTGCAAAAAACACCAAAACACTTGCAGATAAAGGATATCCCAAGGAAAAATTAAAATTGAGCCAGACCGGAAAAGATTGTTTAAGTCAATTAGCTACAACATTGCCTGATTCCGAGCTAAAAAACACCATTCAGTTATTTGTAAAAAAACACATAAACGATTAAATCATATTATTTCCTCTTTTTAAATACCCGCAGCATTCTGAAGCCTTATCAACAGTTTCAGCCGGTTCTGTGAAATAGGCTGGCACTATTTTTGGCAACAATTGTCTACTGCTTTTTATCTTTAGCAAATGTCTCGTATATAATGCAGAATTGTTGATCAGGTTAATACATTACAAAAAAACCTTCATGAATTGTATGTTAAACCTTTAATTTTCCGATGATGGCTCAATCTCTCCCGATGCAGTTCTGTTCTAACTATCCGTCCGTAATAATAAAAACAATCTTATGAATGTTTTTTACGAAGAAGCTGGAACCTTTAAGGTTGGCGCCATACTGGCTGACAACAATACCTCGTTACAGATAGAGGCTTTGCATGGCAAACGATCAAAGATCAAAGCAACGTCGGTGCTATTCCGATTTGATGCGCCGCCCTTATCCGAATTCATGAATCATGTGCAAAAAATAGCCGATGAATTGGATCCGGATTTTCTCTGGGAATGCTGCATACAGGATACCGAATTTGCCAGCGACACCCTGGCAGCCGATTACTTTGGCCATACACCCAATCCGGTTGAAGCTGCTGCCACTTTGCTGCTGCTGCAAAGCGCGCCAATGTATTTTTATAAAAAAGGGCACGGACACTATAAAGCAGCACCACCGGATGCACTGAAAGCGGCTTTAGCCGGTCAAGAAAAGAAACGCCTGCAAGCAGCGCAACAAGCCTGTTATGTGGAACAATTAAATCAGTTTGTGCTGCCAGAGGAATTTGAACCGCGCATCCCTAATTTACTCTACAAACCGGATAAAAATTCAATTGAGTGGAAAGCACTCGAAGCGGTCTGTACCGAAAAAAAACTCACTGTCGTAAAGCTGATGGAAAAGTGTGGTGCCATTCCGTCCTCACACGATTACCACTTCAATCAGTTTGTCTGGGAATATTTTCCTGAAGGCATCGGGTTTGGCGAATTTGAACCACATCAAGTAGCGAACGATTTCTCCGGCTTACCTGTCGCAGATGTAGTGGCATTCAGTATCGACGATGCCTCAACGACAGAAATTGATGATGCTTTTTCTGTTACCCCCTTAGCATTTGGCAGTTTCCGCATCGGTATACATATTGCAGCTCCGGCGCTGGGGATCGATCCCGAGTCAACGCTCGATAAAGCTGCTTCATCACGACTTTCGACGGTTTATCTGCCGGGAAACAAAATCACCATGCTGCCGGATGTCACGATTAACCACTTCACATTAGCAGAAAACCGGTTATGCCCTGTGCTTTCCCTGTATCTTGATGTAGCGGATGATTTTACTGTCAAAAGCACAGAAAGCCGGATTGAGAAAATAAAAATTGCAGCCAATTTGCGTCACAATTCACTCGAACAGCATTTCAACGAAACCACATTAAGCAAAGGCGACTTTGAACACACCTTTAACAAGGAATTGAGCCTACTATGGAAATTTTCCTGCAAGATGGAAAGCCAACGTGGCAAAACGAGCGATACGAATAATGACAAAATTGACTATAGTTTTGAAATCAAAAATGACCACATCGCAATCAGCGAACGCCGGCGCGGATCGCCCATTGACAAAGTGGTGTCTGAGCTGATGATCTATGTCAATACGGAGTGGGGCAAACAATTAACCGACGCGGGCATTACCGGCATCTTTCGCAGCCAAGCCAATGGCAAGGTCAAGATGAGCACTTCACCTGCCCCTCACCAAGGATTGGGTGTCTCACAATACGCCTGGAGCAGTTCCCCCATGCGACGTTATGTTGATCTGATCAATCAGCGGCAACTCATTGCCATGCTGCGCGCCGAACCGCCGCACTATACCAAAGAGAGCACCAGTCTCTTAATCGCGATGCGAGACTTTGAAACAGCCTATGGGATTTATAGCGAATTCCAGCGGGCGATGGAACGTTACTGGTGTTTACGCTGGCTATTGCAGGAAAATATTCAAACCATTAACGCACAGGTCATTAAAGAAAATTTAGTGAAATTTGATCATATTCCATTCGTCACACGGGTACCTTCACTCCCCGAGATGGCGCCGGGTACTTACGTCAAACTTAAATTATCTCAAGTGGATCTGCTAGAGCGTAGCGTGCACTCAGAATTCCTGCAAAAACAAGACACCTAAGCGAATCTCCAAATTTATGATGAATCTGTTGCCTAAAATAATATAATTGCATGAACTAGGAGTCTGTCGGACTCAAGCAATCGTAGCGAGCCGAGTGGAAAAACGAGTGCATATTTTCTCTAATATTTTCTCTATTTTGAGGCGCATAGTCGATCTATACAACGAGAAATTGAGGAAATATGAAGCGTTATCCCACTGGCACAGCAGATTGATCTTAAGTCCGACAGACTCCTAACTAAGACTTAATTTTCAAGGTTTAACCCTTTGGCAGTTACTATTCAACTACACAAAACCACACCAGCAACGCTGGGCGGTTATCTATCTTCCCAAACCAATCGCATGGTTGTAGCGATAGTTGCTTCCATGCTACTGCATGTCATCATTCTTTTTGGCGTGACTTTTCAGTTCCCTCAACCGAAATTCGACAAAATCGCTTCATCTCTGGAAGTTGTGCTGGTTAACAACAAGACACTGACCAAACCGAAAGAAACCGAACTGCTTGCGCAAGACAATCTCGACGGTGGCGGCAACACGGACGCCGATCGCCGGGCAAAAACACCCTTTCCGGTACTGCCTAAAAGCAAACCGGTCATCGATAACAACGTAGCCCAGCAGAAAGTTAAACAACTGGAACAGGAAGCCAAGAAACTGATGGCTGCGGTCAGCGACATCCCGCAAATCGAACAACCCAGCGAACACAAGAACGAAGCCGAAAGCATGCCAGTCACAACAGATCCGACTGAATTATTGCTACGCAGTCTTGATATCGCCCGCCTCAGAGCACAAATTGATCAAGATCATGATAGCTATCAGAAGCGTCCAAAACGCAAATTTGTCGGCGCGCGCACCAAAGAATACCGCTTTGCGCGCTATGTCGAGGATTGGCGCATGAAGGTCGAACGCATCGGTAATTTGAATTACCCCGAAGCTGCCAGAAAAGATAAACTCTATGGCAACTTACAGCTTACTGTCAGCATTCGGGCGGATGGCAGTGTGGAGTCGATTGAAATCAATCGCTCATCCGGAGAAAAAATCCTGGATGACGCCGCCATCAATATTGTAAAACTCGCCGGGCAAAATGGATTTTCGCCTTTCCCGCCAGATATCAGACAGGATACAGATATTCTGCATATTACCCGCACCTGGGTCTTCGCAGCTTCGGACATGCTGCTGAGTCAGTAGTCATCCATAGGCAACCGGAAACGGCTCCTAATTCCAACTTCCAACTTAACCAAGTATTTCTCAACCCATGCTCGATTCTTACGCCGTAATTGGCAACCCCATTTCACATAGCAAATCACCCTTAATCCACAAAAACTTTGCGCAACAAGCAGAACAATCCATGCAGTATGACGCGCTCCTGGCGCCACTGGATGGTTTCGAAGCAACTGTAGAAAACTTCCGCCAGCACGGCGGCAAAGGCATGAATGTTACTGTGCCATTCAAGCTCGAAGCTTACCGGCTAGCCACCCGTTTAACGGAACGGGCAACCATCGCGCAGGCGGTCAATACACTTAAATTCAAAAACGATGAAATTCTCGGTGATAACACCGATGGCGCAGGATTAGTCCGCGACATCGAATGCAATCTGGGAATTCCCATCGCAGAAAAACGCATATTGCTGCTAGGTGCTGGCGGCGCCGCACGCGGCGTCATTCTGCCGCTGCTACAACAAAACCCCTCGCTGCTGGCCATTGCTAACAGAACTCCCGCTAAAGCAGTAGCACTTCAGGAACAGTTCAATCGCTATGGCAATAGCATCGCGGGCGATTTTATGCATTTTTCCGATGCGCATTTTGACATCATCATCAATGCAACCTCCGCCAGCCTGCACGATGCGTTGCCCGAAATACCCGCCGGTGTTTTTGCGCAGGCTACCCTCGCCTACGATATGATGTATCGTCAGGAACCCACACGTTTTCTCAAATTCGCACAACAAAATGGCACGCATCAGATAGCCGACGGTATCGGCATGCTGGTGGAACAAGCGGCTGAATCCTTCTTGCTATGGCGCGGCATCCGTCCCCAAACAAAACCGGTGATCGCCATGCTGAAATCTCAGATCTGAATGCATTCCGCTCAGGCAGATGCTTTTCACTTGAAAGCGGCCCTGTAGAAATTCCATCGAACCACTTGGAGTCTGATCAAATTGATTACATCCATGGTTCGACACGCTCACCAGGTACGTGGTCAATATATTACCGCTCGTCCTGAGCCTGTCAAAGGACTTAATCAGAGACTCCTTAAATGATTTCACTATCCTTCGGATAATTTAATGGTATTGGTATCGTAGGGAGGGTTATACTTTCCGGTCATCAAACTGCAAACTGTTTAGCGTATAAACGCGCTGGGCTGACTCACAATAATACTAACCGTCTTGCAAGCGACAATCCGTTATGACCGAAATAAATAACAACGACGATCCGGAAAATTCACCGACCCCGCAACAACAGGCAACTTACCTGCTGCGCAAATACAAACTGGTGGAAGGCCTGGTGAATTTGCAGGATGCTCCGGATGAATCGCTGGCTGAATCCTCGGTACAGAAAAGAAATCTGTCCGAGCTGCAACATTTCCTGGATCAACTCCACCCCGCCGACATCGCGCTGATCCTCGAAGCGCTGCCGCTGGAAGACCGGCTGCTGATCTGGAGCATGGTCAAATCGGACCGGGACGGAGAAGTTTTGCTGGAAACCTCCGATGCCGTGCGTGCCACACTGATTACCGACATGCACAATCAGGAATTGGTCGCGGCGACGGAATATCTGGATGCCAACGAGATCGCCGATCTTGCCCCTGATTTGCCGCAGGAAGTGATGGACGATGTTTTCCGCTCGCTCCCCGTGGAAGAACGCGAACAATTGCGTGCTGCCATGTCGTACCCGGAAGATTCCGTCGGTGCCTTAATGGATTTCGATGTCATCACAATTCGTGAAGATGTCCGGCTGGAAGTGGTTTTGCGTTATTTACGCATGTGGGACGAAATGCCGGATCATACCGATCAGCTCTTCGTGGTTGACCGGGATGAACAGTTAAAAGGCGTATTGCTGATTAACCGCCTGCTCGTCAGCGATCCGGATACCCTCGTTGCCGATGTCATGACCAACGAAATAATCAAATTGCAACCAGACGATGTCGCTCAGCAGGCGGCCAATGCGTTCGAGCGTTATGACCTGGTTTCCGCTTCCGTGGTCGACGAGAACGATAAACTGCTGGGCCGCGTCACTGTCAACACCGTAATCGATTTCATCCGCGACAAAGCCGAGAATGAAGCGTTGAATCTGGCCGGTTTGAGCGAAGAAGAAGATCTTTTTGCACCGGTGTTAAAGAGCGTTAAAAACCGCTGGGTCTGGCTGGCCATCAATCTGGTCACCGCTTTTATCGCTTCCCGCGTCATCGGCGTGTTTGAAGATTCGATCGAAAAACTGGTCGCACTCGCCGCGCTGATGCCGATTATCGCCGGCATCGGCGGCAACTCCGGCAATCAAACCATCACCATGATCGTGCGCGCGCTGGCACTCGATCAAATCAACACCAGCAGCGCCTGGAAATTGATCAGCAAAGAAGTCGGTGTCAGTATCGTCAACGGCCTGCTGTGGGGAACCATCGTCGGTTTGTTTACCTTCGCCATTTATCAGAACGCCGAACTCGGTCTGGTCATGACCTTGGCACTGGTGTTGAATCTGCTGCTGGCAGCTCTGCTCGGTGTACTGATTCCGCTGACCCTGCGCAAATTCGGCCGCGACCCGGCGATCGGCTCCAGCGTAATGATTACTGCGGTGACAGATAGTGGCGGATTCTTTATTTTTCTGGGTTTGGCGACGATTTTCTTGTTGTAAAAAACAATGGCACATTGGCTGACAGAGTTTGTGCGATTGCTATAACTTTTAATAATTTTAACAACAAGATATCTATTCCTAACCATGATTAAACAACACTTCCTGAGTATTACTGGACAAATCATGTCATATATATCAAGTCGAGCGTATAAATCTGACTCCCACACTTTCTGCAACAACTTCCTACGCATTACTACATGAGGCAGTCACAAATCACTAGTGAAATTACATTGACACTAGTGATATATAGTAATACACTAGTGCTTCATTCTACATAGGAGATTCATATGCCACAGTTTACCGTCGATGAAGATATTGCTGCATTAGTGGAACGGCTTGCAAAACCGAAGCCCTTTGAGAATCTCTCGTTTAACACCGCGCTAAAGCGTGTTCTACAAGAGCATATTAAAATAAAGAAAGTAGACGACGAGCTGGATCAGTTGTTGTCGGAACCATTGGCCACAGTAAGGAAAGAACCAAAGAGGACTCCCTCCCCTAGCCCTCAACAGTGGGCGGCAAGCGTACCTGAGCTTAAAGGAAGAAAAGATTTAAATACATGGAAGGAGGTTTGTGTTCTGCTAAAAATCGATACTGCTGGCGATTCAGCGAGAAGGAAGTTAAAAAACTGGGTTAAGGCAAATCGCCCCAACTGGCCTTCAGTCCCTGAAATCAGCGGTGAATGAATTTGCCCAACCCGGCAACAATCAAGAGGGACTGCACAAAAGCACGCAGCCCCTCACTTTTACCTTATACCAACTTTTCATAGTATATCGATGAAATTCCTAATCTTCCTCGGCACAGTTCGAGACAGCTCACCCCCCAACCCACCCCGGCTTGGTTTGAGAATCGCAAGAGCTTGCGTGGCACAGCTTCACCAAGGCGATATTTCAGCAGAACTGATCGATCCGCTGGATTTTGATCTTGGGCTCATATTCAAACCGCACTTTGCTTATGCGCAGGGCAAAGCGCCTGCTCAGCTCCAAGCCTTGGCGGATAAGATCGCCGCCGCGGACGGTTATGTCATGGTAAGTCCGGAATACAATCACTCGCTGAGTCCGGCTTTGGCGCATTTGCTCAATCACTTCGGCAGTTCGTTGTTTTCGTACAAACCCAGCGTGATTGTTACTTATTCGGCGGGGCAATGGGGCGGTGTCAGAGCAGCGGTAGGCATGCGGTCTTTTCTGTCGGAGTTGGGTTGTTTGCCGGTTTCGGCGATGATCCATATTCCCATGGCGCATGAAGTGCTCGCGGAAGATGGAAATTTTCTCGAGCCCGTCGATGTGGAAAGATGGATAAGCTATTTCGCCAGAGCCTTCACGCAACTCACCTGGTGGGCATCCGCCGCGCAAAATCAGCGTAACGCTATCGACCCGCACAAACAGGTGCCAGCATTCAAAAGAGATCCGTCGCAAAGAAATTCTCCCTCAAGAGACTCTGAATAACCCATCTTTGTCATTCCGAACGCAGTGAGGAATCTTTTCGAATCAACCGTATAGAGTTCTCGCTATGCTCGAAATGACAGTTCTTCAGCTCCCTCAGTGAATGAATTATCCAACAGCGCGGTGCAAACCGCTCCCACCACAGGCTGCACGCTGAGTACGAAAAATACCTGTCGGGTGTTTCAAATGCTTCATACCCGAGCGATTGCTCCACGTATAATACAACCCAGTTAACAATTCACCCTATCACCATGCCCAGCCCCGAAAATATCCAGCACCCGCAATCCAAAAACCCCTTGCAAGGCGTTACCTTGGAAGCATTGCTGATTGAGCTGCATGCGCATTATAGCTGGGAGGGGCTGGTCAAAAAGGTGGACATCAATTGCTTCAAGCAAGACCCCAGCATCAAGTCGAGTCTAAAATTTCTGCGCAAAACGCCGTGGGCCAGAGAGAAAGTCGAAGCTATCTACATCCAATTGAAACAAGGTAAATCATGAGTGAATTCAGTCTTAAAGGCCACGACACGATCGCATTGAATGATCTGTTGAAGATCACCGGCCTGTGCGGAAGCGGTGGCGCAGCCAAGGTGGTAATCGCCAAGGGTAAGGTCAAGGTGGATGGTCAGGTTGAGTTGCGCAAAACTTGCAAGATCCGTAATGGTCAAGTGGTGGAATATGCCCGGGAGCAAATCACCGTAACACCCTGAGCCATCCGGTTCAAAAAAGCCAGCGCGGTGGCAGCACATTCGAGTATCCTACGCGACTATCCAGACCACAGCCGCGAATCATGACGCAATACCAACTCTTCGCCACCACGCCGAAAGCGATGGAAGGCATACTCGCCAATGAAATCCAAGCGCTCGGCGGGCAAAATGTGCAGCAAAAAATGGCCGGTGTGGCATTTCAAGGC
>NZ_JAIEME010000045.1 GCF_019752415.1 Nitrosomonas sp. | reverse complement strand
CCAGATTTGGCAGCAAGATGTCGGCGTACCGAAAGGAAATATCACACTACGCAATGTGATCGGCATTTTGCCGGGCACCAACCCGCAACTCGCCGGGCAAAGCCTGATCATCGGCGCGCATTACGACCATCTTGGCATGGGCTGGCCGGACGTGCGTGCCGCGCATCAAGGGAAAATTCATTACGGTGCGGATGACAATGCCAGCGGCATCGCCGTAATGCTGGAACTCGCCCGCCAGATTGTGCCGAAATGGCAGCCGGAACGCACCATTATTTTTGTCGCTTTCACCGGAGAGGAAGCGGATTTTCTCGGCTCCAAGCATTACATCCGCAATACCAAAAATTATCCAACCGACAAAATCATCGCGATGCTGAATTTGGATACCGTCGGGCGGCTGGGGAACAATCCGGTCACCGTGTTCGGCACCGGCACCGCGCGTGAACTGGTGCATGTTTCCCGTGGCGCAGGCTTTGTCACCGGTATTCCCGTCAACGCCGTGCAAGATGACTTCGGTTCCAGCGATCAAGCCGCTTTCATCCAAGCCGGCGTGCCCGCCGTGCAATTCTTCGCCAGCGCGCACGAGGACTACCACGCCCCCGGCGACACCGTGGACAAAATCGACTCCGCCGGATTGGTCAAAGTCGCGGCCATCCTCAAAGAAGCCACCGAATACCTGGCCAATCGCATCGAACCGCTGACTGTCACATTGCCATCGCAAACCACGCAAGCCGAACCCGCAGAAGCAAAAACCAAAGAAAAACGCACAGCCAGCCTCGGCACCGTACCGGATTTCTCCTACCCAGGAGAAGGCGTACGCGTGGACAGCGTCATCCCCGGTTCCCCGGCGCAACAAGCGGGACTACAACCGGGCGACATTTTGATTCAACTGGCTGGGCAGCCGATTAGTGATTTGGCATCGTATGCTAATATCCTGCGAACGCTCAAAGCGGGAGAGAAAGTGGAACTGCAGTATCGAAGGGATGATGCGATTATGGTAACCGAGACGGTGTTGGTGGAAAGGTAGTAGCATTGTTGCTAATTCCAGAAACAGTTTGTTTGCTTCGATTGTTAGAACAGCAACCCCAATGACTGCACATCCGCCGAAGAAATCTTGTCATCAAAAATAATAGAGTGTTACCCTATGAAATATTAGTTTTTCCATGCTTAGACGATTGTGCTCGCAATTTTTTCTCACGGATCGAATCGAGTAAATTCTTAATCGATCGTATTTGCTTCTATGAACTGTCTTATTCAATTTATCAATTGATATTAAAAACATGATGATAGATAATATTCACTGTGATTACACGACATTATCGACAGGATTATTGGACAAAATGTCTTATATATTACGTTAGCCCTTTAGGAAGAAACCTGATGGATATCACAGCCGTACAAGCCATGATGGGCAGCCTAAAGGCTGCCACGGACATATCAAAGGCGCTCTTTGATCTCAAGACAACAGCCGAGGTTCAGAGCAAGGTTATCGACATTCAGAGAGCCTTACTTGCTGCGCAAAGCAGCGCTTTGGAGGCAACAAATGCGCAGTTCTCACTTCAGGAGCGTGTACGAGAATTGGAGTCACAGCTAAAGAACTTCGAAGATTGGGTTCAGCAAGAACAGCGATATGGCTTGGCAAACCCATGGCGTGGTCCGGCGCAGGTTTATGCTCTTAAGAAGGAGCATGCGAACGGAGAGGAACCCCACTTTTTATGCACGAACTGCTTTCACAACAGAAAGCGCGTCATCCTTAATCCGCTTACCAAGGACGGTTGGGTTCATATGGTTTGCCCCGCATGTAAATCCGACGTCACGACCGGCTTCCGTGGCGTTGGCGCACCAAAGTACGCTGAGGACTGCGTGCGTGAGGGCTAACAAATCATTCCAGCGGACCGCCTTCGGCGGCCGCTGAATTCAAACGTTAGCCCTCAAGAGACTCCAATTTACATAATCACTTCCAATGCCAATCTTTATTAGCTACTCACACAAAGATAAGCTGTTTGTCGATCACCTTGCCATCCAGTTAGTTCGCCGAAACGTGAATGTATGGCTCGACAGATGGGAATTGTCTGTTGGTGATTCTTTAGTTGGGAAAACAAGGGGTCAGGTCGCGAATTAAGAACGAATTAAGAATATAACCGATGAATTTTTTTACGACCTGATGATGAGGGCGTTACTTGTTTTGGATTTGTGACCCGGCACGTCGTAATTGACACTGGTTATGTGCTATCAATTGCATCCAACAACAATTAGGGCTATTGTGCGCAAGAATAAAGAGTAAGAATTCGTGATTCTAGACCTGACAGCTTTTTACTAACCATATAATTTGATAGTTGCTTAAAAACAAAGTTTAGCAGCTGTAAAAAAGTGAAAATAGTACGCCTATATTGCTTTAAGTGCACAACACAGCGTCATGCACTTAAATGATTAATTTATATTGCAGTGATCGCTACTGCAATCAGTTTCTTGTAAACGGCTATCGCTTTGAACCTAGGTTTACAAAACGGCCATCGATATTACTCCAAGACTCATTAGTAACTGCGTTGTAGATCGTATTAGCATCGGTGGCAAAACAATCCGACACGACCTGGTTGGTGGTCGTGCTATTTAGCGCGAATGTTACCGGAGGTGTGATGGTTACTCCGGGCACATCTGTAATTCCACTCAGTGCCGATGTGATGTCGAAACATACATTGGTATTGATTATCAAATTGGCGTCATTGGCCGGAACATGGATGGTGCAATGTTTGCTATTTGCAAACGCTTCGGTAGCTGATTGAAATGGATTGGGAATGCCAGGGATATCGATGCTAATCCCGTTAATCGGCGCTGAGATAACTGTGGTACTAGTTATTACCGAAATACCTGTTGGTGTCGACTGTCTCGGTGTCGAGCAAAAATTATTGTTGGCAGGGAGCGGTATACAAGTTCCACCCGTCGTGACATTGACAACATTACCGCTTTGCGAAAATGACATTCCAGCAGGTGCATCGGCTGTATCGCAAGCAGGAATGCTGCTACTCCCACCGGTATCAATGATCCCCGCTATCAATTCCGACAATCCTGCAATCCTTGTTGGTACAGTCCCATACGGCCCACCCAACACATAAACACTATTATCATTCTTATTCACCCCAGCATAAATGCCCTTGTCTGGGTAAAACCGGTATAGCCAAGGCTCAATGCTTTGTGTCACCTGATGATTCGGGAAAAAATCCGGATAAGTATTTTCAGCCCAATTCAGTAGCTTTTCAGTATCGGTGGTAATATCGGCCGACAAGAAATTTGCATTACTCATCAAGATAACCGTGCAGGTCGAAAGAATGAATTGTTTTATCGATTTTTTCATAAAAAATTTTCCTGATTTGTCATTATAGTGATGTTGTTTTATTGGAAAGGATATCACAAATCACAGTATCACCAAGAGTAGCCCCCCCCTACCATACTACGATGAAAAATTATTTCTCCCCCGGTCATCTGATATTTTTCGTTCTTCTGCTAGGCGTCATGATGGCGCTGATTCAAGTGGAGTTGCTGTCATTTGCTTTTGCGAAACTGGGTTTGCCGCCGGCATTGGGATTGGTGGTGCTGTCTCTTTCCTTGCTGGGCAGTGTCATTAATTTGCCGGTGACGCGGATTAAAAGCCAGGTACCCATACGGGAATTCACGCAACCGGCATTTCTGGGATTGCTCAGAGTGCCAGTGCGCCCATTTCACAACGAAACACAGATTTCCATTAATCTTGGCGGTTGCCTGATACCGGCAGCATTGTCGCTTTATTTGTTTTCCAATAGCCCATTGAGCCTGTCTTCCACATTGCTGGGAATTGCACTTATCACCATGATCAGCTATTTTTTCAGCCGCCCGATTCAGGGGCTAGGCATTGGCATGCCGATACTGGTCGCGCCTGTCAGTGCGGCGCTGGTTGGTCTAATACTTAGCCCGGAACACAGCGCACCGCTCGCTTATATCAGCGGCACATTGGGGGTATTGATCGGTGCTGATCTGCTGCATATGAAAGATATTTCCCGGCTCGGCACGCCGTATGCATCCATCGGCGGCGCAGGTACTTTTGATGGGATTTTCATCACCGGTATTGTCGCGGCATTGTTGGCTTGAAAATCAAATGCGCACAAAAAACCCCGCCGCAGCGGGGTCAGTAACGTTCTTCCTAGAAATTAGGCTGTTTCTTGCAGTTTCTTTCGTTGTGCAGCAAACCCCAACAAACCAAGGCCAGCTAACAACATCGCGTAGGTTTCTGGTTCCGGAATGGCTGCTATGGCATCGATCTCGCCTTCGCCAGGAGAGTAAAAACCGCCAACCAGACGGTCTCCGGATACGACCGTGAAGTAATTATAGGAACCCGTGAAAGACCATTGTGACGTCCAGTCGTCAGCATTCTTCAAGGCACTGGAATCATCTACACCTTTCACCCACACATGGGTGATATGCCCTTCTTCGAGCAATGCGCCTGTAGAATTAGAGCCAAAAATGCGAAATTCAAAAGCTTCCCAAGGCTCATCACCGGTGTTGCCGGCAGCCCAGCCATGGTCGATTGCCGGAATGGCGAGGACAGAACTCAGTGCGGTGGCGCTATACACCACGATGGCCGGATCATACTGGAGCCAATGATGGTCTGCCGTGCTCATGGCGGCGGCAGGCGTAAAACCATCGCCGCCCCAAGTTGATCCATCCGCCCAGCCGGTGGCGCCATTACCACCACTCGAATAACTAAGATAAGCGGTTGGTGACACCTTGCCGCTATTCACTGTAACGGTATCAATCAATGTTGCACCACCAATTGTGGTTGTAGCAAAAACAGAAGATGCTGATGCGGTAAATATGGCGGCAGTTATTAAAGCTCGTTTAAACATAAAATCACCTCATAAAAGAATCATTCAAAATTCAGCGCCGTAACCTTCACGGAAAATACTTAATTCATTGTTTTTTAACCATCCTATCTAGTAAACTGAAGTCTAACACATAGAAAATTTCTATTTAAAACGAATTCCCTATATAAAACCACTTATTTTGTCTTGATCCCTATGGGAAACAAGACACTCTAGGTTTTACCGCATTAATTCAATCCATTTCTGTAATTATCGGTAACGCATTTATAATCGGCACACCCTTCTGGAAATTGATTTGCACGAAAAAATCGCGAAGAAAAATGATGATTAAACCTAAAATCTTCCCCACGCCATTCAGTGGATGTTTTGGCTGCTACATGTCTTTTCTCGACACAGACGAACATCTGGCCGGTCTGCTAGAACACGTTGAGTTGATCCGCCCGCCGTTGATCGACATTAAACACTGCTGCCCGTTCGATTTCGGCTTGATTGAGAGCGGCGTGTACAACGCAGAAAGCGTGCCAGTGTTGCACCACTCCTCCACACCAAAAACACAATGAGTTTTTCTATCGATATCTGCGAAAAAGCTGGTGTACGCACATTGCATTTTGGCTCTGACTGGATACAGGGCGCAATGCGCATCGGGCGCCCATGGCATCTGGAACTCGACTACACCCGGGAAATGATGTCAAGCCTGTTGCTGAGGGACGATGCGCGCTTTCCGCGCAAAGTACTGCTGATCGGTTTGGGTGCGGCATCGCTAACCAAATTCCTTTATCGCTACTATCCGCTAGCGAAATTGACCGTGGTTGAGATTGAACCGCGCGTGGTGGCGGCAGCGAGGCAATTTTTCAAACTGCCGGAAGACCCGCTACGGCTGAATATCGTAATCGCAGACGGCTCAGAGTATATCGTCGAACACGACAAAACTTACGATTTGATTCTGGTGGATGGCTACGATGCTGATGCGCGTCCCGGTGAACTGGATATGCTGCCGTTTTACCAGATGTGCCGCACGCGCTTGAACAATAACGGCATCCTTGCGGTGAACCTGCTGGGACGCAGCCGCGGGCATCAAGCCAGTCTGGAACGCATTAAAACATCGTTCGACGAGCGCGCACTGGCTTTCCCGTCCTGCGACAAAGGCAACGTCATTGCAATGGCCACGACCGGAGAGAAAATTAGAATTCCACTGGATGAACTGAAAGTACAAATACTCAAATTGAAGGAAAACACCGGACTCAATCTGCTACCGACGCTGGCGCGTCTGGAACAGGCAAAATCATGTCCGGGCGGAATCCTTACGATTTAACAAAAGGTAAAAGAGCTCTGCTTAGGGAGCAGGTCACTGATTGAAGAGATTGTCGATAATTTATATTCGTGATTCTAGGAAACCAACAGCCTCACTTTCCACAACTGGATCAGTGGTGTTTACACATCTGAAATTGATACGATTTATGTACAAGCGTTTGATGCGACGAACAACCTGCTCGGTTCTGTCACTTCATCTGATGAATTTATCAGCCTCAACTTCCCCGGTATGGCACGCATCACTTTCGATGATTTCGTTGATGGCGATGGGTATGTGTTGGATGAGTTGCAGTATACAGTCACTGCAGTGCCTACGATTGTATTTTGCAGAGTGAAGCGCCACAAAACCATTGCTTAACGGAAAAATCCAGGACAAATCTCCGAGATTTCTTCCGTTAAGAGTCAATCACCACCCACATTACCAATGGTATCGGGTTACTCGGGAAATGCTGATCAATTCGATGAATGTGATGAAGCGCAAGGTGCACGAAGCAAGTAAGTGCCAGGTCCAGAATCAAGAATCCTTGCTCTTTCGAACAATAACCCCAAATAAAGAATAAAAATTTGATGGCATTCCAATTCTCGATGGAAACGTAATTATATTAATTACTCTTTCCGTTGATAATTGGAATCAGATTTTTAAATTTGAAAGCAATAAATGGATTGTCAAACACTCTGACAATCGATTCAGGCAAGCTCATTCCGAGCTCAAAGTATCGACTTCCTGGGCCAGGCCTTGAACAACTGCATAAAATGCTTAAAAATTATTGATCTATTGAATTAGATCCTTCCAGATCCCTTACAACTTCTTAAACCACCAAGAGCGGTGCCCCATGTACAAGACTGAACTGTTTGATGCCGTGCTATTATTTGGTCATGCTGGATGAACACTTTCTGCCGCGAAGAAGAATGATGATAATACCCAAAATCAAAATTGCCACCACGTCGCTCGCCGGTTGCTTCGGCTGTCACATGTCTTTTCTCGATATGGATGAACGCTTGGTCAGTTTGCTCAAACACGTCGAGTTTGACCGCTCGCCGTTCACCGACATCAAACACTGCGGTTCTTGCGACATTGGTTTGATTGAGGGCGGCGTATGCAACGCGGAAAACGTGCATGTGTTGCGCGAATTCCGCGCCAATTGCAAAACACTCATTGCTGTCGGCGCTTGCGCCATTAATGGCGGCGTGCCCGCGATGCGCTATTATTTCGATTTGCAGGATTGCTTGCAGGAAGTGTATCTCACAGGCACCGGCGTCATGAATCCGCAGATTCCCGGTGATATTGAGTTGCCGCTGTTGCTGGATAAGGTATATCCCATCAGCGAAGTCGTGCGCATCGATTATTTTCTGCCCGGCTGCCCGCCCTCCGCAGATGAGTTTCTGCAAATCCTGGAACCGTTACTGGCTGGGCAAAAACCAGTATTTTCCAAACTCCATTTGCATTACGACTAAATCAAAAATCAATGGAATCGGATAAACCATCACTGCTTGCCCCCCGGCGTATTGCCATTGCTCCAATTACCCATGTCGAGGAGCACGATAAAATTACTTTGCTATTGAATACAGGCAACCCTATCCGGGAAGCACGATAGCATTTCATCGCGTTTCGTGGTTTCGAGAAATTTATCATGGCCGCTTTATTGAGAGTACCGCTTTTTTGTGCAGTGTTTGCGCGGGATCTGCCCGTTAAATTACCAGTTGGCGTCAACTGAAGCCGTGAATCAACTGGTAGATGTCCGGCAACTCAAACTAGTCACGGCCAAATTGCGCCGTTTCTACATTTTTTCCAGATTTTGCAGACTTACTGAAACCAGCAATCAACCGTTTGAACCTATTCGCCCGGACGATTGCAGAATTGGCCGGTATAAAAAAATTACACCCAGCATATTGAGGAAGTAATTCAGTTTCGCAGGTTGCAATACACATTTAAACACGGATACCGCCAAAATACAGATGATTTAATTTCTCCGAGTTATTTTCCGTTTTTTGAATAGGGTTGGTTTATTTGGGTAGAATTTTACTGGGTCTGCCAAAGTTATAGCCCTGTGCAAAATCAATACCCAAATTTTTGACCATTTCAAAGGTGTCTTCATCCTCAACGTATTCCGCCACGGTTATTTTTCCTAAGCCGTGCGCCACATCCACTATCGCTTTAACAAAAACTTGGTTATCGCGATTATTTTTCAAGTCTCTGATAAATAGACCATCTATCTTCAGAATCTCTACCCCTAAATACTTAAGATAGCCAAAGGTAGAGAAGCCGCTGCCAAAATCATCCAAACAGACTTTACAACCTGTTTGATGGATGGATTCGATAAAACGCTGTGCATCTTGAATGTCAGAAACGGCAGCTGTTTCCGTCAATTCAATAATCAAGCGACTTGGCTCGACATTTTGTTCCATCAATAAATTTCGGATATAAATTGGTAATGAAGGTTCATCGAATGTTCGTCCAGAAATATTGATCGCCAGTGGCGGTAAATTAAGGTCATTGACCAGCCTCTCGATGCTCTGTTTCATGACCCAACGATCAATATCCAAAATTTGACCACTTTTCTCAGCGATCGGGATGAATTGACCCGGCATGATCAAGTGACCCGGTTGCTCCAGATCGCGCATTCTGATCAGTACTTCAACATGACTAAGCTTTCTATCACTAGTCGCATAGATGCCTTGAAAATGCAGTTCGAACAGATCTTGTTCCAATGCCTGGGTAATCCGGTTACGCCACGTCATTCTTTGTAACATAGCCTCCGAGTCATCGCGTAACGAATCATAGATTGCCCAAGTATTTTTGCCCTGAGTTTTGGCCTGATACATGGCAGTATCTGCGTGCGCTATCAAATCTTCTGTTGTTTCGCCGTGCTCTGGAAAGATTGCCACACCCAAGCTGCTAGTCAAACGAATGTTGGTGCCGTGAAAGCGCAATGGAATTGCTGAAATGGCGGTGACGATACGAGAGGGTAAAGCGCTGATATCTTCGTCTGGCAGAATAATACTTAGTATGGCAAACTCGTCACCACCCAAACGAGCGAAAATCTCGATTTGCCGGACTATGCTGGATATTTCTCCAGCAGCCCTAACTAATACCGTATCACCTGCGCTATGACCGAAAGTGTCGTTGACATATTTAAAATCATCCAGATCAAAATACAGCAACGCAAATTTACCTTTGTTGCGCAGGCAGCTTGCGATCAAAGATTCGAGTTGCTCTTGAAAACGATTCCGGTTATAAAGTCCGGTTAAAGGATCACGTTCGGCTAAATACAACAGTTGTTGAGCAGTTTGGCGTTCTTGAGTAATGTCCTCATAAATCCATAATCGACCCAGTATCCTACCCTCCGCATCTTCGACAGGATAGGACAGTTGGGTAAGCATACGGCCGTCGCTTAGTTCTAATTCGAAGCGTTCGCTAATTTCATGAGTATCCTTGACATTAAGGACATATTTGGAGGCATGAACCGGCTGTGAGAAGCATTCCGTGGATCGTTCCAGCACCGTTTTCGTAGGCATGCCTGTTAGATCGTCATGCTCGTTGACTAACCACATTCTTAGAAAAGCAGGATTTACGTATTCCACCCGATGATCGTTATCTTCAAACAAAATACCAATATTCATAGCTGCAAGCAGTGCACCCATGCGGCTTTGTTCGCGCTCCGCCAAAACGCGTAGTTCGCGTTGATGATTTTCAGATATCTTTAATTCTTCCAGAGAGTGGCTCAGAGCCTCCTCGCTTTCTTTTAAAGCTATTTCCCTGGCTTTACGTTCCTCAATATCGGTGTGTGTACCCAGCATGCGCAACGGGCGCTTTTGCTCATCATATTCCACCAATTTTCCGAGCGACAATATCCATTTCCAGGTGCCTTGCTGGGTAAGTTGCCGAAATTCAACTTCGTAGTGTTCGCGCAAACCGTTGACGTATTCCTGATAAATTCGATACACCTCCTCACGATCATCCGGATGCAATCGATCTCGCCATTTATTGCTGTTTTCTACAAATGTATCAGAGGCATAGCCAAGCATCAGTGCATATTCTGGGCTTACTAATACTTCACCTGTTTGTACGTTAAGATCCCAAAGACCCTGTTTTGATGCTGTTAGCGCCAGGCGCAGACGAGATTCACTCTCACGCAGCTCCCGATCAGCACTCCTGCGCGCGGTCTGGATACCGATGATCGCACAGGAGATCAGAGAATTAGTGGCAACAAAAACACACAAAATTAAGTGATCTAGCGAAGAAGATCCTTTTGCAAAGGGGCCTAAGCCTTGGGCAGTACCCCAAGCTGCTATCATGGAAATAACCGCAGCTGCTAGCAAACTCTCTAATACACCTAAACGCAAACTTGCCCAAATCAATGGAGGAAGCACTAGAAAAGCCAATGATAGCTTAAGTGCTCCGATTGCCAGTCCACTTCCAAATACAGCCCACGCAATAACTGCACAGATAGTGATGACCAAGACGGATTCGACCTTTGAAGCTTCACTGTAAATAGTTGTATCTTTATAATGAGCGGCCCATACCATCAGTAACGGAGAAAAAATCAGTATGCCCACGATATCGCCAAACCACCAACCCAGCCAGCCTTGTTGTATTTGATCCGCAGTCAAATTGCCGCTGGTAAACAAAGCCAGCACACCAAAACTAGAGGGCAGTAACATGCTACTTGGCACGATTATGACAAAAGCCAATATGTCGCGGCTACGAGCAAAATCATTGTGGAACCCTGCTACTTGCTTGAGTAATATTGCAGCCAAGATTGGCCCGAAGGTATTACCTAATGCAATGAGACTAGCAGTGGGTAGCGTGAGGTCACCAGTGGTTAGATTGATTGCAAATGCACCAAGAAAAATACCAGGCCAGCACCAAAATCCCCAGATCATGAGTGTCGCTAGGGCGATTCCGGTTGGAGGCCAGAACAAGGTGATGCTCGATCCCATATAGGGAAAAATTAAACCCAATTTTCCGGTTATAAAATAACCTGTCGTCAATAAAACAATCCCCGCGACTTGAAATGCCACTGATGCAAATTTATTTTTTTTTATTAATGCCAACATTAAATTTTTAACTGCCTATCCTGAATAAGACAATTTTTACGTATACCATTAGAATCACCCAGAAATTGGAGGATTAATTCAATCCAATTGAATCCAACTCTCCATCCTTTGCTACGTAAAATATTCGCGTGAGCAAGCTTTATAAAAATGGCGTAACTGTACTGGTGTTTGCCGCAAAATATCGACGTATGGTATATGATAATACAACTGGCTAGACGCTACGAAACGTTTATCTTGAGCTGGGAAAGCGTTATCCGCTGAAACTTCTGGAGATAGGATCCGGCAAGGATCATGTATTTTTTCTGATGCAATCTGTCCTCAGCTACTACGTTACAATTTTGGCCGGGGAACTCTGTGGTAATAGTTATTTCTCTAGTACTGTTGGTCGTCATGGTGATGTATATAAAATCAAAAATTATGTTAAGAGCAAGTTACACGAAGATATGAAGTTGGCACTGCTTTAATCCGAATCCCAAGTACTTCACCTCTTGGGACGATGATCTTGATTCGTATAGCGAAAATCCCAAGGGTTTTCCCGAGTTGTATAGTCCGCATTGGAAAAACACCAATATGGACTATACAGCTTATGGAGCTGCAGAAAAATAGTTATTATGTACGGGTTGATATATTGCTTTGTGTAGATTCCAGAATATCGTCGACAAGTATTTTTCAAACTCTCTACGGCTAAACTATTTATGGAACCCGATCATCCATCACCACTTGCCACCCGGCGTATTGCCATTGATCCGATTACCCGAGTCGAGGGGCATGGCAAAATCACATTACTGCTGGACGACAACAATCACATCATCGAAGCGCGGTTGCATATCGTCGAATTTCGCGGCTTTGAGAAATTCATCCAAGGCCGTCCGTACTGGGAAGTGCCGTTTTTCGTGCAACGGCTGTGCGGCATTTGCCCGGTCAGTCATCAATTGGCGGCGGCGAAAGCGGTTGATCAAATCGTTGGTGTGCGGCAACTCACGCCAACCGCAACCAAGCTGCGCCGTTTGTTGCATTTCGGCCAGATTCTGCAGTCGCACGCGTTGCATTTTTTCCATCTTTCTTCCCCGGATTTCCTGTTCGGCTTCGGCAGTGATCCGTTGCAGCGCAATATTGCAGGTGTTTTGGAGCAATACCCGGAAATCGCACTAAAAGGCGTCAAGCTGCGCAAATTCGGTCAACAAATCATCGAAGCGATCACCGGCAAGCGCATTCACGGCACCGGCACCGTGCCCGGCGGTATGAACAAACCGCTGACAATTTCTCAACGTGATGCGCTGCTCGCCGACATTGATAATATCCTGCAGTGGAGCCAGGAAGCGCTGGCGCTGAATGAGCAAATCCACACCGCGCACCTGGAGCACCGCGATTTTGGCACCCTGCACAGCAATTATCTCAGCATGACCGGAGCAAACGGTGAACTAGAGTTCTATCACGGCGGATTGCGCGCGCGTTATGCCGATGGCGCCCCTATTTTTGATCAGTTTGATTACTGCGATTACCAACAGATGCTGCGGGAAGAGGTGCGTCCGTGGAGTTACATGAAATTTCCCTATCTCTCGGCATTAGGGATCGAACAAGGCTGGTATCGCGTTGGTCCGTTGGCGCGCATCAATAATTGCGACACAATTTCAACACCTGTGGCAGAAATGGCACGACAGCGTTTCAAGGCATTTGGTCAGGGTGGATTAGTGCATGACACGCTGGCATATCACTCGGCGCGCATGATTGAACTACTACACTGTACTGAATCAATTCACGCCCTGCTGCACGATGCGGACATCACCGGCACAGAATTGATGGTTGAGAAAGGTGAGCATCAGCCGCAAGGCATCGGCGTCATCGAAGCCCCGCGCGGCACACTGTTCCATCATTAATTAAGCATAAACTGCGCTTTTTCACCTGTTTTTCCCTTGCATCGGCTGCCTCGAATACGTTTTTCAACAGCCTGCTAGAAACAAAAAAACTCCGCCGCCATTCGTTTGGATGACGGAGTTTAGAGGGGTTAGTTTAAATTACTAAGAAATCAGCGGCTGATAAAGGAGGGGCACCGCTAAGGATAACAAAGACTTGTGCTCCACCGGCGAAACCGCCATTAGAATCATACGACAACTCACCATTCGTGGTGTTATAAACCAGGTAGTCATTGGCATCTACCGCAGTGCCGGTTGCATTGGCACGGAAGTTAGCCGCAGCAACAGCGCCTGGAGCAAAATTGAAAAAAATAAAACTCTCCAACTCAATGGTATCCGCAGGAGCAAAGAAGCCATTAATCAGATCCACGTTGGTGGCACCGAGTGGCGTGTCGAACAGATAGCGATCGTCAGCGCCTAAACCGGCAAAGAGGATATCGTTGCCCAGACCGCCGACGAGATAATCATTTCCAGTACCTCCAAAAATAGTATCGTTACCATCGCCGCCAAAAATCGTATCATCGCCTGCGTCGCCACTTAAAGTATTAGCAGCGTTGTTTCCAAAAATGTCGTTGTTATTGCTGTTACCGGTACCATTGATTGCGGCAACGCCACCCAATTGAAGGTCTTCAATGCCAAAGCCTAAGGTATGCGTGGCAGCAGTAGAAAAAACAGTATCATTGAGACCTCCTTCCACAGTATTCACGGTCTCGGCGGCAACATCTCCCAAACTGTCGACAATATAGAAATCGCTCTGGTTGCCGCCATCCATACTGTCTGCACCCGTGCCGCCATCTAAAGTGTCAGCGCCAGAACCGCCGAGCAGATTGTCGTTACCGCTATCGCCAAAAAGATTATCATTTCCGCTGCCGCCAATAAGTTGATCATTTCCGCTACCGCCAAAAAGGAGGTCATTTCCGCCCCTGCCGTCCAGGATGTCATTACCTCCGAGGCCGCTGATAACGTCGACAACAGGGGTGCCGATTAAACTAAAGCGAAAAGCACCGCCATTGAAAGTGTTGTTGTCATTAAAGTTTGTACCATCGATAATTGCCATTTTGGTTATCTCTGTATTTAATTAGAAGAAATCAACAAATTTATTCATTAATATTCTTTGCAAGTAAAATAATAAATTAATTATATTAAGTACTTGAATCGCTTTAATAGCGATTATTACGCGCCAGGATTGTTACAACAGGCATTAATATAATAGCACCATAGATTCTATTTGGTATGATTTTCTGGGCGAACTTTATAAACAAAAAACTCCGCCATTCTTCGTTTGAATGACGGAGTTTAGAGGGGTTAGTTTAAATTACTAAGAAATCAGCGGCTGATAAAGGAGGGGCACCGCTAAGGATAACAAAGACTTGTGCTCCACCCGCAAAACCACCATTAAAGTCATACGACAACTCACCATTCGTGGTGTTATAAACCAGGTAATCATTGGCATCTACCGCAGTGCCGGTTGCATTGGCGCGGAAGTTAGCCGCTGCAACAGCGCCTGGAGCAAAATTGGAAAAAATAAAATTCTCCAACTCAATGGTATCCACAGGAGCAAAGAAGCCGTTAATCAGATCCACATTGGTGGCACCGAGTGTCGTGTCGAACAGATAGCGATCGTCAGCGCCTAAACCGGCAAAGAGGATATCGTTGCCCAGACCGCCGACGAGATAATCATTTCCAGTACCTCCAAAAATAGTATCGTTACCATCGCCGCCAAAAATCGTATCATCGCCTGCGTCGCCACTTAAAGTATTAGCAGCGTTGTTTCCAAAAATGTCGTTGTTATTGCTGTTACCGGTACCATTAATTGCGGCAACGCCACCCAATTGAAGATCTTCAATGCCAAAACCTAAGGTATGTGTGGCAGCAGTAGAAAAAACAAAATCGTTGAGACCTCCTGCCACAGTATTTACGGTTTCGGCGGCAACATCTCCCACACTGTCGACAACATAGGTATCATCCTGGTTGCCACCATCCATACTGTCTGCACCCGTGCCGCCATCTAAAAAGTCAAAGCCAGAACCGCCGAGCAGATTGTCGTTACCGCCCCCGCCAGAAAGACTATCATTTCCGCTGCCGCCAATAAGCCGATCATTTCCGCTGTCGCCAAAAAGTTGATCATCCCCGCCCCTGCCGTCCAGGATGTCATTACCTCCGAAGCCGCGGATAAGATCTGCGACAGCGGTGCCGATTAAACTAAAGCGGAAAGCGCCGCCATTGAACGTGTTGTTGTCATTAAAGTTTGTACCATTGATATTTGCCATTTTGGTTACCTCTGTATTTAATTAGAAGAAATCAACAAATTTACTCATTAACATTCTTTACGAGGGAAATAATATAATTAATTATATTAAGTACTTGAATCGCTTTAATAGCGATTATAATGCGCCTGGATTGTTACAATAGGCATTAATATAATAGCACCATAGATTTTATTTGATGTAATTTTTTATGGCTTGTGTCATGCAATGCAAGTTCATGGAATATCTCGCGCAGATGCTTGCACAACATTTCAAATATCCGCTTCCTACTACGCTTCTTTGGAATGAATACCACATGGTATTTACCAGCACATGGAAATTCAGCGATGAGTGTTTCTCTCCGGTGATGTGCACTATTCCTTTACCGCAAAGGCCTGCTTAAAACATCAAAGTGGCATAAATTCCCATCACAACTGAGCACTGCTTCCTGGTCAGCGCTGGTTCGTCGAAGTCGAATTGCTGAAAGTGGGAAAAACTGATTTACGTGTAACATCTGAATGTAATCTGAGATTAGTAGCGTTTGCCAATGGCTCACCGATCAGCCATACTTTGCTAATCTGCAAGAATAATCAGTGGATCTTCCACTAGCCTAAGTAGAGTTGCAAATCACTGTTACAACACAACGGACAGAATACCATTAGAAACTTCCAGCTCGTTTTTGCCAGAAAAATGAGCAACTGAACCTAAGAAATTAAATTTCACTATCAGGAGGTCTCAAAATGAAATTATATTATTTAACATTGCCCTTCTTCTTATTACTATTCGGTATTGCAGTCAACGCAGCAGAGATTAATACCCATTCAACGACAGTAAGCGCATCAGTAGATTCTGCAGGACACCGCCTGGATGATCCGATTCCAAACCCGATTCAGAAAGGCTCCATCCGGGTAAGATTGAAACAAATTGCAACCGGTCTTACTGCACCCAACTGGGCGATTCCTATTCCAGGTGCGACAGACCATTTATATGTCAGTGATCAGGATCGAAAAATATGGCGTATCGATTTGACTACAAATAACAAAGAAATTTTCTTCGCTTTCTCTGCGTCCAATCAGGTACTGCTGGGAGCATTTGGCAGCGAATCCTATGATGAGCGGGGTTTTCTAGGTTTTGCTTTCCATCCCCGGTACGTCGAGAATGGTTTGTTTTATATTTATGATTCAAGAATAGGGAGTGATGCCATCGATTTTTCCACCATTCCCCCTGGTGCCACAGCCAATCATCACTCCGTCATTGAAGAATTCCGCGTTATTTCTCCAAGCCTGAATGGCCTTCCTGAGTCAATTCAACAGGAAAGAATTTTACTGACGGTAGATCAGCCCCAGTTTAACCACAATGGCGGAGCGCTGAATTTCGGTCCGGATGGTATGTTATTTGTCGCATTAGGTGACGGTGGTGGCGCCGATGATCGTGATGGTCAGGATTTTATTGAAGGCCCAATGATCGGCCATGGCAACGACGGCAATGGTCAAAACCCCAATAACCCGCTTGGTAGTTTACTGAGGATAGATCCGGCAGGAAATAATTCAAGCAATGGAAAATACGGGATACCAAATGATAATCCATTTGTCGGTTTAAGTTCGGCTTTGCCTGAAACCTATGCCTACGGTTTCCGCAACCCGTTCCGTTTCTCATTCGATTCCAAAACTGGCGCGCTGATACTTGCCGATGTGGGTCAAAACAGCATTGAGGAAGTGAACGTAGTTCAACCCGGCGGGAATTATGGTTGGGGATTGAAAGAAGGCAGTTTCCGCTTTGAACCCAATGGTAACGGTTCAGGGTTTGTCACCGACGGCACGGTTGCGGGAGATTTTATCGATCCAATCGTGCAGTACGATCACGATGAGGGTATCGCTATCATTGGCGGTTTTGTCTATCGCGGCAATGCCCTCCCTGCTTTACAAGGAAAATATGTGTTTGGGGATACAGCGAAGACTGGCAGTGGTGATGGCCGACTCTTTTATTCTGATGGTAACGAAATTTTGGAACTGGATCTGACCGAACTCGATCAACCTGGTTTTTGGGTACTTGGTTTCGGGCAAGATGGCGATGGCGAACTGTACGTGCTCGGCAACACTACTGGTACTCCTTTTGGAACCACCGGTGCAGTGTACAAACTGGTTCCCAATGCCAGTTTTGATTCCGCCATGCTTGAGATACCTGCCATCGATGTCAAGCTTACTGATGGCAATAGCAGTGCTTATCGCGCTCGCTTACAGTTTGTTCCAAATAGCGATCCAATGCGGTTCGAATTGGTTCAAGCTGAAAAATTAGCCGATCGTTTCCGTGGCGATGGCGCTATCTTCGATCGGGCTACTAGCACACTCAATCTCCCGTTTATCAATGTTTATGATGCTAACGGTAAAATATCCACTTATGCAGCCGAGCTTCAGCAGGTATCCGACACACCAACCCTGACCTTTGAGTTAAAACTGGCAACGCTTGTGAAATAGGAGCGTATAAGTTACACATTCACGCAGGCCTGTTTTATGACCATCAATCGATCCCCCGCTTCTTTTTATGAGCAGCGGGGGATCGGTTAACATAGAATCCAAGAAAACCGTCAATTCCTTGACATGCCTGTCACGTATCCTGTAAGTTCACATCCTCATTTTTGGTGCCTTCAAATTTCCTTCTTGAAGGTTAAACGGGAAGCTGGTGCGTTCTGATTGGATTCAGGCAATGCCAGCACTGCCCCCGCAACGGTAATTGAGTTAACAATCTGCATTACGCCACTGTGTAGCAACACGGGAAGGCGCAGATCTGGGATTTATTCCGCTCATGAGTCCGGAGACCGGCCCGAAGTGACCATTACTACGGTATCGCGGAGGGCGATCGGTGGCAATATGATCAGCTTTTATTTTCCAGGCTGATCCACTTGTCCATTCCAAGTCTCCCTTCTGCATTCCTTATTTATTGAATTTATCAACGCGCGGGTGTGCGCGAAGGAATCAGATCATGCAAAAATGTCGTTTACCGGCAATTGCTGTGCTATTACTTGGTACGGCAACAGGTTTGTCTGCAGCCACTGCAGAACATCAGGAAAAACCCGTTATTGTCACGGCCACACGCACGGCACAAACTGCCGAGTCTTCGCTGGCTTCAGTGACAGTCATTACACGTGCAGATATTGAACGTCAGCAGGCACGGTCGATTCAGGATCTGTTACGCGGTGTACCCGGCGTGAGTATTTCCAATAGCGGGGGGGCCGGCAAGAATACATCAGTTTTTATGCGTGGCACAGAATCTGATCATATTCTGGTGATGATCGATAACATCAAGGTCGGCTCGGCCACATCCGGCACGACTGCGTTTGAGAATATTCCCATTGAACAGATTGAGCGTATCGAGATTGTGCGTGGGCCACGCTCCAGTTTGTATGGTTCTGAGGCCATCGGCGGTGTTATCCATATTTTCACTCGCAAAGGTGACAGTGGCGGTCTCAAGCCGAATTTTGGTTTTGGCGGCGGCACCTATGGCACGCTGGAGGGCTCAGTGGGCTTGTCGCAAAGGGGTACGCAAGGCTGGTTAAATATGAACGCAAGCGGAATTGGCACAAAAGGATTCAATGCGTGTACCGGTTCCGATACGGCAGGTTGTTTCACTAATGAGCCTGACCGGGATGGTTATCGCAATGTGGCGGGCAGCATGCGCGCGGGTTATCGGTTTCAAAATGGACTGGAAATTGATGCCAGTTTTATGCATTCTGCGGGGAAAACCCAGTTTGATGGCAGTTTTGTCAATAAGGCGGTCTTGGCACAGCAGGTTCTTGGCGGCACAGCACGGTACTCCCCGGTAGATTTCTGGCGCATTAATCTGATTGCTGGCCGCAGCCGGGACGATTCAGACAATTTCCTAGGCACTGCTTTTCAAAGCCGGTTTAACACCCAACGTGATACGGTTACTTTATTAAACGATTTCACCGTAGCCAAGAACCAACTGTTAACAGTCGGCACTGATTATCAGAATGATCATGTCAAAAGCACGGAAGCCTTCACTGTCAACTCGCGTACTAATTGGGGTGTATTTGCTCAGCATCAGGCAACTGTTGTCAAACATGACATTCTCCTATCTCTGCGACACGATGATAACCAGCAATTTGGCAGCCGAGTGACCGGCGGTGCTGGCTGGGGTTATCCGCTCACTGAGAATATTCGCCTGCTGGCCAATTTCGGTAGCGCTTTTAAAGCTCCCACATTTAATGA
>NZ_JAIEME010000005.1 GCF_019752415.1 Nitrosomonas sp. | reverse complement strand
AATTCTTCCATCGAAGACGCGGTTTCTTCCAGGCTGGATGCTTGTTCTTCCGTGCGTTGGCTTAAATCTAAGTTACCTGAAGCAATTTCTCCCGATGCAGTGCTGATCGTATCGGTACCGCTACGTATTTCACTGACGATCTTAACCAGACTGTCCTGCATTTCTTTAATTGCGAATAACATGCTATTCGGGTATTTTGTGTTAACCACGATATTGCTCGACAAATCACCTGCGGCAATTTTTTGCATGACTTCCGCCGCATATTTCGGTTCACCACCCAATTGCGCCAACAGATTACGTGTGATCACCAAGGCAAGCACGATCCCGATAGCAATGGCAATTGCCAATAATGCGATGACCAGCGTTTGGGACATTGCGAAAGTCTGATCGGCTACTTCGCTGGCTGCAATTCCTCCCGCAGTATTCAAATCCGATAACTTAATCAATTGATCGGACATTTCATCATAGACTTGCTTGGATTGGCCATTCATAAATGCCCGCGCTTCTTCGGTTTTATTTGCACGAGAAAGCGAAATCAGTTGACGATGCGCAGCTAAATATTGTCCCCATCGTTCAGAAAATAAATCGAATATCTTTTGTTCCTCTGGAGAAGAAATTAGCCTTTTGGATTCTTCGCTAGCTTTATCTATCCTAGGAAGCAAATTGGCAATTTCTTTTTCATAATGATGCATATCCTGTTCCGATGTGGAAAGCACATGACTCATTTCGCCAATCCTGAAATCGGATGTAAAAAGATTTAGGTCTGCTGCAGCTTTCGAGGCAGGCAGCCATTCCCCGGTAATTGCAGTTGCCGCTTTATTGAGGCTATTTAACTGGAATAACGAAAAGACCCCCAGAAAAATCATAAAGCCAAGCAGTACCATAAAAGAACCAGACAGTTTGGTACCGATTTTCATATCATTCAACATGTTCTCATTACCCCTAATGAAGATTATTATTGCAATCCTGTTTGTTTTAAAACAGGTCCGCACTCATTAATTAATATTTTGATCAATCAAGCCCATATCACCGCTGTTCATTAGCTTCTCAATATCAATCAATATCAGCATACGTTCCTCGACTGTTCCCAACCCCATGATATATTCCGTATCAATAACCGAACCGAATTCCGGTGTCGGACGCATCTGTTCGGCTTCCAGAGTCAACACGTCGGATACTCCATCCACCACGATCCCCATGACGCGACCGGCCACATTTAAAATAATGACCACGGTAAACTGATCATAGTCCGCAGTGCCCAGCCTGAATTTGATCCGCATATCAATAATCGGTACGATGATTCCGCGCAGATTAACAACTCCCTTGATAAACTCGGGTGCATTGGCAATTTGGGTGATCGAGTCATACCCGCGAATCTCTTGCACTTTAAGTATTTCTATCCCGTATTCTTCGCCACCCAGACGAAAGGTCAGAAATTCGTTAGCCATATGGCTGGGAATCGGGCCGGATGACTTTGCTGTCGCAGCTATTGCTTGCTCTTGTGACATGGCATGAACCCCTTGTTTTTTATAAGATGCAATAGGGAAAGTATGCGATAAACATATCAGTGATCAATATCGCCTATACGGCTTCTTGCTGTGATGTCATCACTAATGCAGCAGTATCAAGAATAAGTGCAACTTTTCCATCGCCCATGATCGTCGCACCTGAAACACCCTGTACTCTCCGGTAATTACTTTCAAGGCTCTTAATAACAACTTGATGTTGCCCAACCAGATCATCGACAAACAACGCCGCCTTGTGACCTTCAGCCTCAAGAATAACAAGAATCCCTTCATGTACTTCGGTAACATTGGGACGTAAGTTAAAGATTTCGTGTAATGCAATCACTGGTAGATATTCACCGCGCACTTGTACAACCCGCCCATGACCGCTTACCGTTTTAATGTCAGCAGCAGTCGGTTGTAACGATTCGATAATGTAATTGAGTGGCACAATAAACATTTGACCCCCAACCGCCACAGACAATCCATCAAGAATAGCCAGTGTCAGCGGCAAGCGAATGGATATGCGTGTACCCACACCAAATGCTGACTCAATGTCAATGCGCCCCCCCATTCCTTGTATATTACGTTTTACTACATCCATACCCACACCGCGCCCAGAAACATCTGTAACCGTATCAGCTGTAGAAAAACCCGCTTCGAATATCAGTAACCAAACTTCCTGATCGGTCATTCCGTCATGTACAGGTAATCCACGCTCTCTAGCTTTGCTAAGAATTTTCCCTCGGTTTAATCCAGCGCCATCATCACTGACCTCGATCACGATACTGCCGCCTTGATGGAATGCACGTAGCGTGATTGTCCCTTGTGCTGGTTTGCCTGCTGCTGTACGCTTCTCGGGCACTTCTATACCATGATCCAAGCTATTCCTGACCAAATGAGTTAGCGGATCAGCAATCTTTTCAATTAAACCCTTATCGAGTTCCGTGTTCTCACCAACGGTCTTGAGTTCAACACGTTTATTCAATTTTGATGCCAAATCACGTACAACACGCGGATATCGGCTAAATACAAAACTGATCGGCATCATACGAATTGACATAACGGACTCTTGAAGATCTCGTGTATTCCGCTCCAATTGATTCATCCCGCTATGCAGTTTTTCAAAAACCACCGGATCAAACTGAGAGGCTGTCTGAGCAAGCATCGCCTGTGTAATCACCAGTTCGCCTACCAGATTAATCATTTGATCGACTTTCTCTATACTGACCCGTATTGATGAAGCTTCACTGACAGGAGCTGCGGCTCCTGTATTAGCTTTACTAGAAGATTTATTTAGAGTGGCATTTGCTTCATTTTTGCTATTGTTTGCGCTTTGTTGTTGGGGTGAATTCAAACTCGATTCTGCATCATCAATGTCCTGTGGTGCAGCTGGCGCTCCAGGGAAAAAACCATAACCTGGTGCGGGTGGCATATCAGTCATTGAGAATTCATCTTCATCGATTATTGATTTTGCATCAGTACTGATGGAATTCTTTTCCTCTGGCTCTATTGCCATAGCTTCATTTTTATTGCGGGTATCGACTACAATCTTTAAAGTTGCCGGGTCGACTACAAATGCCAGCGTTTCCCAAATATCTTCTTCACTTTTATCGGTAGTAAGTTTCAATTTACACAGATCTATCACGTTGGCTGATGTCAAGTTTTCCAGGTTGCCCAACTGCTTCAAATTAGCAAATAGATTTTCTAAGGTAGCATCACTCATCCCGGTACCGGAAAACTCGATACTGTAGGTAAGTTTCGATGAGTCATCTATTGTTGAGACTTCAACTTCGGCAACTTCAGCTTCTACTTGCACTGTTTCAGCATTGGTAGCGGGGTTCGTTAACTCTTTAGCTGGCGCTTGTGTTTCATCGCTCAATCTTTTCAGTTCCTCACAAACTGCTGCTGCAACAGTTGGATCAGCTTGCCCTTCTCCGCGATGTCCCGCCAGTTGCGCTTTAATAACATCGCCAGCCTTTAGAAAGGCATCAATCATCTCACTACGCACTTCGAGTTCCCCCTTGCGCAGCTTATCCAGTAATGATTCCAACATATGCGTCATCTCCGTCATATCTGTAAAACCAAATGTCCCAGCCCCGCCTTTAATAGAATGCGCGGCACGAAATATAGCGTTTAAATCTTCCAAATCCGGTGAATTTACATCAAGCCTTAGCAAACATGTTTCCATATCCGCAAGTAATTCTGAGGATTCCTCAAAAAATATTTCATAAAATTGTTCGAGATCTGTACTCATAGGTAACCCTATTCCAAGTTGAGTTGTTAAGCTAACACCCTAAAGAAGTATGCAAATTAGGAAACAGAAGTATAAAAATTATTTAATCTTTAAAATTAAGAAAGTTATCTGTAACTTATTAATCTGCCTAAAAAATATTAACTTCTAACCAATAACCTTACCGATTACTTCCAGCAATCGCTTGGGATCAAATGGCTTAACCAGCCAGCCTGTTGCACCTGCTGCTCTACCTTTTGCTTTTATCTCGTCTCCCGATTCTGTAGTCAGCATCAAGATAGGAACAGTTTTGTAGTGTGCCAATTTGCGCAACAATTCAAGCAGTTTCAACCCATCCATGCGTGGCATATTAATATCGGTTAATACCAGATTGACCTTATGAATATTCGCTTTATCCAGTGCATCTTGACCGTCAACGGCTTCAATAACTTCATAGCCCGCACCTTTGAGCGTAAAAGCAACCATTTGCCGAATTGATGCAGAATCATCTACTGCAAGTATTGTTTTAGCCATTTACCTCACTCCTCTTGCTAATGTTGTTAATTTGCTTGATAAGAATACGAACTCAAAACAATCTCTATCAAAAAAGCTCAATGTCACCCATCTGCATACCTTGCTGCACAACTGGTTTTCTTTTATTTTTATTTTTTGCCACATCAACTGCTTTCGAAATTCCTTCATGTATCGTATGCAAGGATTCCTCTCCAACCTTTTTCTTCCAGTTACCTTGCCGGTCAATGCGCTGCAATTCTATTTTTAGTATTTCTACTTGATGCGTAGTATGTGCCAGCAACTGTGTGACCAAGTCACCAAACTGTAATGAAGTAATTGCCATTTCGAGTTCCTGCTCGATTTTTCCGGCAATATCCATTTGCTTATCCAATAACTCAAGAATAGGCTTGCTTCCTTCAGGAGCAGCCATTTTCTCAATGGCCAAAACCATATCATGGTGAGATTTGGTCAATCTACTAATATATCTAAAGTTAATAACCAAATTATTAACCGCATCACTAACTAATCGATCAATTTGGTTTAACTCTCCCTTGATACCCATAAAGTATTCATCAGCCTCGGCTGTGCATAGAACTCCACTCTGATCTTCGGGTACCGGTGTATCCACCATTTGATTCTTAATTTGGTCCTCTACTGATTGCTTTTCAGCCATAACTTTTCTCCTCGTTACTCATCTTGATCAAAGCTATTCATGCTGCTGCCTGATCTAGGTAACCCAGTATTATTGTGCTTTGATCATGAATTATCTGTAGACTTATGGCTGATAAATCTGGCTCTACAAAATACTCAAGACGATACTCAGTTAATTAGAGAATCATTTTTCTACTCAGTAAGTTAACGACATAAACTCGTATAACTTTAGTTCTATAAGCCCCGGAAAAATACAGTAAACCCACATAACAGGCACTTCCAGACTGCACAATCAATTAATAGAGAAAATTTTGGTGAAATTCTTTGATAATTGGTATGAAACCAAACTCGACTCAGCTGGCTGGTGCGTATATCAAACTTAAAGACTTCATAACAAAACGATTAGTTGACGGCTTCACCAATCCGATTGGCCCACCCAATTGCTTGTATCTCAATATCCGCCAATTCGTTCAGACTCAGAAAACCCAATTCGGTTAATATGGACTGAATTGCAACAACCTCACCCTTCTCATTCGCTTCAATTAACTTTAGTTCCTGACCTAAACGTCCATCCCGGGCTAATAATGCTTGACTCATATCGTCTGGAATTCCCAGCTTGTCAACTATTTGCTGCATTTCAATGCCAAGCAATACATCTAGCAAGGAAAGAATTCCTACCATAAATGCTCTTTCCTGGTGATTTTTATCATGCGGACGTTCGGTTGTAGCGACTAATTCCATTAATTTTCCCCGCGCTGCCGCTGTTTGCATTAATGCATTTGACATACTATCGTCCGACTGATTAGCGGTATAAAGCAACAGTTGTATCCATCTCTGCAACTGCTTACGTCCCAGTATCATGATTGCGTGCTTGATAGAATTAATTTTCTGAGGCACGCCGCTGGCAACTGAATTCACCATGCGCATCAAGTTATAACTTAATCCAGGCTGATGTTTAAATTCCTTCTCAATTTCCTCAACATCACTATCACCCATCACTAATGTCAATAGCTTCAATAATGACAATTTTCCTGGATCAGCACGTTTAACAGCCAACACTTCCGGCCTTGCAAAATAATATCCCTGGAACATCTGGAAACCCAGCTGCATGCAGTACTTTTCCTGTTCACGGTTTTCTACTTTTAATGCCAGAAGCAAAACCGGCCAGCGATTTAATTCAGCTACAATCTCCGCGAGCTCCTTTTTTTCAACGGCAAGTACATCTACTTTCACTACGCTGACCAAAGGCAACAATTGTCCAACTTTATTATTCATTGCAACGATATTATCAAGCGCAAATTGATAGCCCTTTTGCTTTAATTCGTTACAACGCTGCATAAACTCTGCCGTAATGAGTGCCGTTTCTTTTATTTCCAACACGACATGCTTGGCGGGCAGTAAACTAATAATGTCACTCATTACCAGATCAGGATCCGCATTGATAAAACCACGCTGCTTACCCAACACATTTTGGATACCTAGTTGACAATATGCATTGATAATGACATTAGCTGATGCGGATAAATCGTTAATGACAGTCGCCTTCTCATCAGTCTCTTCTTGTCTAAAAAGTAACTCAAATGCTACTAGATTCTGATTACGATCTAGAATTGGTTGCCGCCCAAGAAAAAAACCTTCCATTTACTTCCCCGCATTAATCCATCGCTTGATTAAAATGATTTAGCTAATCGGCTTCATTGCATGTTTCTTAATTATTCTTTACAACTAAAAAATGAATAAGCGCCAATGTTTTTTAGAACAAAACATGTATCTGAGAAAACTCTCAGTTGAATTGGTTAACTTAAAGCAGGAATTGCGCGGTTCTTTCCAGTACGCTTTGCCTGATAAAGTGCTTTGTCAGCACGACTTATGACTGAGTTTTGATGTTCCCCAAATGAACGAATTGCTATGCCTGCACTAAACGTTATAGGTATTGATTGTGTGTCCGCTTGAATTGAGAAAATTTTTGCCAGATTTTTCTGTAACCGGGAAATAATAGTTAATGCGTCTTCCATCTCGACATCGGGCAATAAAACCACAAACTCTTCCCCGCCAAACCGCGCAACAATATCAGAAGGACGTAATGTTTCCTTGGCAACATTAACCAAATTGATCAGCACACTATCCCCATACTGATGCCCTAAGTTGTCATTAATTTGTTTGAAGTTATCCAAATCAATCAAAACCACCCCTAAAGACTGTGCATTCCTGTCGGCACGGGCAGCTTCACGTTTAAAAATATCATCTAACCCACGGCGATTGAACGCTCCTGTCATTTGATCAGTTTGTACGAGCCCCCTTAGTAGCTCCAATTCATTTTTCAATGACTCAATCTTTTGTTCCGCGCGCTTTACTTGCTCCTGCGCAGAAAATACCTCATCGCTGAATTTCAATCCCCTGGTCTCAGACAACACAACATCAAGAATTCTAATGATTTCATCAGCGTTGCTTGTATTGCGAATCTGTTCAGCGTAGCGTTCTACTTGCTTATAATAGTCCTCAGAATCAATCATGGGTTTCTGCTCACTTTTAATAGCATCTGTCGATTTAACCAATCTCAGCATTCTTTTCTGTTTTTGTTTAATAGCTTCTTGCATTGCTATCCTCCTCAATTGACATCACAAGATGTCAGGCTATTCCAGTTTTTGGGATAATTCGTTGGATTGCGAAGGAGAACCCATACCGGTATAGACTGCCATGTAAACAACGTTAACAGAGCAAACCAGAAATGGATTTAATGAATAAAAAGGGAAATCTGTACTATTTACCGGTTACTATGAAATATCGACTAACTAACATAGAGTTATTCAGATGTGAGTATCTGATTCTTGCCACCTTTCTTTGCACGATACAGAGCCTCATCGGCTCGCTTGAAAATACTTTCTTGTAATTCACCCGTACGAAGTTGAGCAACACCGGCACTAAAAGTAATTAACAAACGTTTATTTTCATGCAAGAAAAATTTCTTGGTTAAATTACGCCGTATCCTGGATATGATATGTACTGCTTCTTCAAGATCAGTGTTTGGTAATAAAATTACAAATTCTTCACCGCCATATCGTGACACAATATCTTCAGGACGCGTTGTATCCTTGACCGATTCAACCAGGTATACTAATGCATCGTCACCGACCTTATGGCCGTGCGTATCATTTAGCAGTTTGAAATTATCAATATCCAGCAATGCATAACATAAAGGAACCTGATGACGTGCTGAGCGTGAGGTTTCGCGCTCAAAAGCATTATCCAAACCACGCCTATTTAGTATCCCTGTAAGGTGATCTTCATGCACTTTCTCACCCATTTCATGCAATTCGGTTTCTAGCTTATTGATTTTATTCTGTGCCAAATCAACCTCTGCGCGAGCCGCCAAAAAATCATTGCGGTAACTTAATGTGCTTTTTTTCATTTGACTGGTTTCTTCCATAATCATCACCAGCAGCTGATTGAGCTCTTTTATATCGTCAGTATTACTGATTCTTTCTGAGTACTGTTCAAGCCTATTCTGATACTCATCTGTCGTATCAGTGAGTTCCTCAATATTACTGATTAAGGAAGTCACCATCTGTTTCAGAGTCACCTTGGCTTCACTTAGGCTGCGTCCGATTATTTCTTGCCTTTGTGTTATCTCTTCCAGAAAATACTCAGCCTGTGTTATTACCTGTTGATCCAGGGGTTTGGAAATAGTTTCGCGCAATTTACTGATCCGGGCACCAATCCATTGATCTTCTGCAAGTAATTCACCCGTACTTTCCATGAGCATATTGAGTAATTTGAGCAAGCCTTGTTGCAACTTGATGCCGCTCTCACCATATGCATCAAATTTACCGCAAAATTGTTGAAATCCAGCAGCAAATCGTTCCATTTCTAGCTTATCTTGAATTTTACGCACTTGACTCGCGAGCATTCTGGCTTCTTCAGCCAAAGCTACATCACCAATCTGCCTAGCGATAACCTGCTCAAGCATTTGTGCTAACAACTCCAATAGTTGATCAGTAAAATGCCCGGCGACTTGACTTTGCTCTATAACTGCACGCTTTAATTGAGTGGTTTGTTTTTCAGAATCAATCTGCGTTACTTGCGAAGAGGGATCTTGCATTTGCCCATCCTCATTTGATTCTTGCGTTGCGGCAGCTAAAGCTCCCCATGAATTGACCAATGCATTTAGCTTAGTATGCAGTTGGTTTGAATCTTTTGAAAATTTTGCGAGAACCCGATTAATGCTTTCCCGCTTCTTTGCAGTTGTCAGCGCACCTTGCTTTTTTTCCAATTGCTTCAATAATGCTTCGATTGTTTCTCCCCAGGTCGCAATGGATTCAGCTGTGGAAATATCTGTAGATTTATGTTGATTCATCGTTGCAACTGCAGAATTTACATCATCTCCAGATTTACCAGAAATCTGATCATACAGCCTGTGATAATTATCTGGTGTTGGAGGAATTCTGAGCGATGCAAGTTGCCGCAACGTTTCGCGGGCAAGAATAGTTGGATTCGAATCGTTAAGCGGCTTCATAAAAACTGGTCAAAAAATTAAAAGATGGCTTTCCCAGCAAGCCAGGAGTTAAAAAATATCGACCAATCCCCGTGAATCTTAATCTTAATTTGATAAGGTAAGCTAAAAAAATATTCTGGGTTTACTTCAGAGCACAATAAGATTAGTCGACCAATTTATTCTTTATAGCATAACGAATCAATTCTGAATTATTCGTCAATTTGAGCTTCTCTAATAAGCGAGCACGATAGACACTGACTGTTTTTGGGCTTAAAAACATCTCAGCTGATATTTCCGACAATGTTTTACCTGCAGCAATAAAGCACAGAGTCTGATATTCCCGATCAGATAATGTGGCATAGAGCGGTTTATCTAAATCTGAGTTAACAATGTTGGCAAGTTCCTGCGCAACAACCGGACTCACATACTTATCGCCCATTGCAACTTGACGAATAGCCACTACAAGCTGCGCTGGCGCACTTTGTTTATTCAAGTATCCAGATGCGCCCGCTTTTAATGCACGAATTGCAAATTCGTGCTCATTGTGCATGCTAAGCATCAGAATCGCAAGATTTGGTCTGTCTTTCTTTACTTGCTTCAATATTTCGATACCATTCCTATCCGGTAAAGAAATATCCAGCAACATGACATCAAAATCTTGCTGCCGGGCAATTTTGACTGCTTGAAACCCAGTCTCGGCTTCACCAGTTACTTTAATGTCACTCGTTTCGCTGAGTATCTGTTTCAAACCTTGGCGAACAATTGCATGATCATCAGCAATCATCACACTTATCATACTTACCTCCGGCTATTTAGAGCCGAGAAACCTTCTTTTTTTTCTTTATCGGCCCAGGCTGTTGGGGCCCTCTAAACTCATTTTCCAGTCCAACCACATGCCCGGATTGATACTCTAGGTTACCCATCGGTATCAAAATAGTCACTTTTGTACCTCTTTCTGAATCTCCCGAGATATGGAAATTTCCCTTCAATTGCTGGCATCGCTCACGCATCCCTCGAATTCCAAAAGAAGCTTGTTTCTCCATATCGATGTCGGTAATACCACAACCATTATCAGTCACTTCCAGAAGTATCAGTCCTTCCAGCTCCACAAGCTTTACCTGAACATGGGAAGCATTAGCATGTTTAGAAATATTCGTTAATGTCTCCTGAAAAACACGAAAAACCGCTATCGCCAAATCCGAATCCAAAGCTATTTCATCGTTTACACAGGTTACCTTACACGCAATACTCGTACGACCACTAAATTCTTTTGCTTGCCATTGAACTGCCGCAATGATTCCACAGTCTAGAATACCTGGGCGCAAATCTAGAGAAATCCTACGTGTACTGTCTATCACACGGTCTACTAGAGACTCAATGGACTTCGATTTCTGTTGATAAAACTCAGGTTTTCTTGCCATTGTATCCATACAGGGAAATAGCTCACACTTAATTGCGGTTAATGTCCCTCCAATATCATCATGAATTTCACGTGCAATTCTGGCGCGCTCTTGCTCTTTAACCTTTTGCAAATAAGAGGATAATTCTGCCAACTGTTCACGGGAACGCGCAATCTCTCGTTCAGCCAGTTTATTTCGAGTAATATTAATCATGATGCCATCCCATAGCGTCGTGCCATCCGACATTCTCCTGGGTGTTGCACGCAAACTAATCCATTTGATATCACTATCACCTTTTACTTGAATACACCCTTCCCAGTTCCAGGTCGAAAGTTGTTCTGCAGAGGTTATCAGTAACTGATGATAAGACTCTCTATCATTCGGCAAGATCAATTCCGGAAATAGTTCGGGCCTCTCCATCAGCTTCTGGGGCGATAGCCCAAGCAGTGTTTCACTGGCATCACTGACATAGGGAAAGCAAGTCTTTCTATTGACTGATAGCAGAAACTGAAAAACTACTCCGGGCAAATTAGATGTAATCGCTTGAAAAAGTGCTTCGCTCTTTTGCAATGCCGTTTGTGCAGTTATGAAACGCTGATAGTTTCCTACTTCATGCAAGCTTCGCCTTATTGCTGGCACCAGCCTGGCAAGATTTGATTTCATCATGAAATCATAGGCTCCTAAGGCCATGATATGCTCTGCCGCTTCCTCACCGACATGACTGGATACGATGATCAAGGGTATGTCCAGAGATTGGTTTCTTATCGCTTGCAGAATCTCCTCCGCACTTAGCTGCGACAAATCATAATCGGACAGAATCACGTCCCAGTCTCGGATCATCAAAGCATCGTGCAATGCAGAAGCCGTGCTAACGCACAAGCACTCAGTCTGGAAGCCACCCTGTACAAGTATTTGGAGTACTCGATCCGCATCCTCAGCAGAGTGCTCGACCATTAATATCTTTAGTTCTTCCTCATTGACCATCTCAGCCCCCACCAGTTGAAGCCGATATAACCTCTAAAATTAACTCCCCGAATTAACTGCCTGAATATTTATTTAATTTTACAAGATAATTTATATGAGAAAAACAATTTATATCATGAATTGCCGATATTAACCAACTGATTAGATATAAATCATGAAAGTAGAAATCCTAAACTTTTCAAAATGGTGTCCGATAACTGCAATCAACGGCGGTTACAAACCCTCTTGGATTGCGGGGAAAACCAACGGAACTGGCAATTATGCCAAACACATAGATATCACAAAGGAGAACCCAAATGCCACAAGTTATAAACTCTAATGTAGCCTCATTAAATGCACAACGTAACTTAAATACATCGCAAAATTCATTGAATACATCCTTGACGCGTTTGTCTTCGGGTTTACGCATTAACAGTGCGAAAGACGATGCTGCTGGTCTAGCGATTTCAGAAAGGATGACTTCACAAATCCGCGGTTTAAATCAAGCTGTCCGTAACGCGAATGACGGTATCTCACTGTCACAAACCGCTGAAGGTGCACTGGGTGAGATCGGTAGCAATTTGCAACGTATTCGTGAACTGGCAGTGCAATCTGCCAATGCATCTAACAGTGCCAGTGACCGTGCATCACTCCAGGCAGAAGCTGCACAATTAACGGCAGAAATAACCCGTGTTGCCAGTCAAACTCAGTTTAACGGTACGAATTTATTGGATGGTTCCTTCCTGAATCAGAGCTTCCAAGTCGGTGCCAATGCAAACCAAACCATTAACATTGCATCAATCGGTGATTCAAGAGCTACTGGTCTGGGTAGTCACATACTGACCACCAATGGAACAGCAATGGGCACAGCAACGGCTTCTGCCGCTGCTCTGGCTGCCAATGGCGTTGCTGTTGAAGCCGGCTTAACACTTGCCAATAATAAAGGAACAACCGGCAACATTAGTTATGCAGCAGGCGATGATGCTAAAACCATTGCTGCCGCCATTAATACAGCCGCTTCCGGTATCGGCATCACTGCAACGGCATCTAACAGTGCCACGATTGGCAATTTATCAGCCGTCGGTACTGTTGCATTGACCTTAAACGGCAGCACAGTTTCTACCACTATTACTGATGTCGCTGACCTGAGTGGTTTAGCTTCAGCTATAAATGGATTGCAATCCTCAACCGGCGTGACTGCCTCATTCGCAACTTCGTCCGACAAGTCAGTGATCACGCTGTCAACATCAGATGGTAGAGATATCGTACTATCAGATTTCACTAACGGCGTTACAACAGCTGATGTCACTGCCGGAGCAACCACAAGAACGCTAACCAGTGGTGGTAATGATTCAACGACAGTAACGGGTACCATTGAACTTGCAAGCTCGAATGGCCAAATCACTGCGGCGGGCTCAAATGCTACAGAATTTGGCGCTACCACCAGTTCTTTCAACTCAGTGGCCACGTCGGATTTATCCTCGACAGCCAATGCGCAAATTGCAATAAAGACACTGGATGCCGCTTTGGCTCAAATCAATAGTTCACGCGGAGACCTGGGTGCGATTCAGAATCGCTTCAGTTCAACCATTGCGAATCTGCAATCCACTTCTGAAAACCTGTCCGCCTCCCGTAGCCGGATCCAGGATGCCGACTTCGCATCTGAATCAGCAAACCTGACACGTGGACAAATTCTGCAACAAGCAGGTGTAGCGATCCTTGCGCAAGCAAATTCACTACCCAATAATGTTCTTTCACTGTTACGTTAAGTTATCCGTAGCAAATGATGCAGCGGCATTAAGTAAAGCTGATGATCGCGGGATGTTATAAAAAACTTTCCCGCGTTCATTTCAACTTTAAGGAATCTATTATGAACATCAATCAATTAAATGGAACAGGCGTACTTCCAGTGCCTTCGTCAACATCATCGGTTGCCAAAAAAGTATCCGCGCCTGATACGGATATTATCCCATTACCTGTTTCAACTGTACGACCTAAAGTTGATAATAAGACAGAATCTGACGAGCAGATAAGACAGGCTGTTCAGAATATCCAAGGTGCGGTGGATAATCTGGCACATAATTTGCGTTTCTCAATTGATGAAGATACTGGCAAAACGATTATTAAAGTAGTGGATACACATACTGACGAAGTCATCCGGCAGTTTCCAACAGAACAGGCCATTGAAATAGCCCGCACATTGGATAAGGTGCAAGGGCTGTTATTTAACGACAAAGCATAATTTAAATTATATATAGCTGGGACTAAAAAATGCTCTCATCTCCGGGTATTGGATCAGGCTTAGATGTCAACGGAATCGTCAGTCAATTGATGGCTATAGAACGCCAACCACTGGCAGCTCTAGATAACAAAGAAGCCAAGCAGCAAACTCGACTAACTGCTTTTGGTAGTTTGAAAGGGGCGCTATCCACATTCCAAAGCAGTCTTTCCGCACTATCTGATCCGGCAAAATTTACCGGCGTAACGGCTAATTTTGCTGATGCCACATTGGCCAATGTCAGCGCAACATCATCAGCAGCAGTTGGAAGTCATTCTGTAGAGATTCAAACACTCGCACAATCGCACAAACTGAAATCTGCTAACTTTGCAACCACAAGCGCCACACTTGGCAGCGGAACTTTAACACTACAATTTGGCACATACAGTGGTGGCGCATTTACGCTTAATCCAGATAAGGCTGCACAATCAATTACTATTTCTTCCGATAATTCATCACTGGCAGGGGTTCGTGACACAATTAATCAGGCCAATGCAGGAGTAACTGCAAGCATTGTCAATGATGGTTCTGGCAACCGTTTAGTAATTGCTTCAAATGATACTGGTTTGAGTAATGCCTTAAAAATAACCACGACCGATGCCGACACTATTAATACGGACAATGCAGGATTATCTCAGCTTGTTTATGATGCTTCGACGGGCGGTACGACCAATTTGACTCAAACTGTAGCTGCTAGCAATGCCACATTGGTTATCGATGGTATCTCAATCAGCAAAGCATCCAACAAAATTACAGATGCTATTGAAGGGGTCACTTTTAACTTACTAAAAGCCAATGCTGGTACAACAACCAGCTTAAATTTGACTCGAGACACAGCCAGTGTTCAAAGTACTGTATCCTCATTTATTAAAGCTTTTAATGACCTGAATAAAACCATCGTCGATCTTTCAAAATATGATGCGAATACCAGGCAGGCATCTATTCTGACAGGAGATTCAACGGTCCGATCAATTCAGACTCAGCTACGCAACGTAATGTCTAATCCGCTGACCACGGCAGGTGGTGGCTTGAGCATACTAACAGAGGCAGGTATTTCTTTTCAGACAGATGGAACACTTAAGCTTGATCCGGCCAAATTATCTAGCGTGATGAACGATCCAACTAAAGATATCTCAACACTATTTGCTTCTGTTGGCAAAACCAGTGATAGTCTAGTTTCATTTGTCAGTGCCAAAACCGATACAGCAAATGGTAAGTACTCTCTGAATATCAGCCAAATAGCGACTCAGGGTATCGCAGTGGGCAGCACTGCTGCAGCATTAACCATCAACTCAGGGGTTAATGACAAGCTAGATCTTACCATTGATGGCGTCAGTGCTAGCGTAACTCTCGCGGCAGGCACTTATACTGCAGCTTCATTAGCGGCTGAAATTCAATCAAGAATCAATGGTGCCTCAGCAATTTCTTCAGCCGGTATCAAAGTCACACTGAGTGAAGCTGCTGGTAGCTTAACTGTCACCTCCAACCGATACGGCTCAGCATCAACCGTATCGATTACGGGCGGGAATGGCAAACTGAGTTTATTTGGCACTCCTGTCGAAACCAGTGGTGTAGATGTAGCGGGTACGATTAACGGCATCACTGCAACAGGTTCCGGTCAAACCCTGACAGGTGCCGCAGATAGCAGCGGGCTAGTCATCAAAATCACTGGGGGCGGCACAGGAGCCAGAGGAGACATAGATTTTGCTCATGGGTTTGGAAAAAAATTAGACAAGATAGTTAGTGAAATGCTGAATGGACGCCTCATTGATAGCCGCGTTGATGGTATTAAGACATCCATAAAAGATATTGATGCACAACGCGACACTTTAAATCGGCGACTTGAAAATACCGAGAAGCGGATACGTGCACAATATACTGCATTGGATGCAACCATTGCCAGCATGACGCAGACCAGCAACTTCTTGCAACAGCAATTATCCAATTTACCCAAAACAAGCTCATAAAAATTAAACTCTTTACAATATAAAAAAGGTACAAAATGTATTCCTCTATGAATAACGCAGTATCTGCTTATCAACGCATCGGTGTTGAAACAGGCGTTGAATCAGCCGATCCGCATAAACTTATTTTAATGCTTTTCGAAGGTGCACAAGAAGCTCTGGCAAAAGCCAGAATGCACATGCAGCACAGTGAAATTGCAGAAAAAGGACAGATGATTTCAAAAGCTATCATGATTATTGATCATGGTTTGAAAGCAAGCTTGGATATGAATGCAGGCGGTGATTTGGCAATCAAACTTCAAGCACTTTACGACTATATGACACATCGATTATTAGTCGCTAATATTCAGAACAATACTGAGATTGTTAATGAAGTTAATATGCTCTTGTCTGAATTACATGGTGCCTGGAAAGAGATTAGACAATTTAATGGCACTCAAACTGCAATAAAAGCAGCTGCAATTTGAATCAACTCTCACTAAGAGAAAGGATGCGAAGATAGATGAATAGTACACAGGCTCTCATAACTTATGATGCTATTTTAGCAATTACCGGGGAAATGCTCAGTGCTGCTCAAAATAACCAATGGAATCAGCTGATATTACTGGAACAAGAATGTAGAAAATTGACTGAAATGCTGGTAATGCATGACCAAGAGCCTATATTGGATAAAGAATTACTCCAGAAGAAAGTAAAAATTATTACTCAAATACTAGCTGATGATGTCAAAATCAGAGCAATCACCGAGCCGTGGATGATAAAACTACAAGATATGCTCAACACAAATGGACGTACTCGCAACCTTCAGCAAGCCTATCAGCCCATTGATAATCTGTAAACTCTCAGTAGAGTGCTAGTACATGTTATTTCTGGGAAAATATAAACGATATTAAAATAAACTGTTGTGATTACAACCGTCATCAAAACTGATTTAATCGCGACTCATACTCAAGCAACCCCTATTACACCCGTAACGCCAGTTACGGCAATACTCGATCCAAAAAGTTCTTTTCCTGAATTTGCACAAGGCCAGAAGTATCAGGCACTAATAGAAACACGCTTATTAAATGGAAATTCCCGGGTGTTAGTTGCAGGAAAGCTCTTGCAAATGTATTTGCCAGACAATTTTCAACCTGGCAACAAACTGGAGCTTGTTTTCATATCGCAAGAACCGAAATTAAAATTTCTAATCCTAAATGAAGCCCCATTAGATACCGGGAAAAATAATACATCAATTAGCACTACAGGGCGTTTTCTTGGCGCTTTGATGCAAGACACGCTAAAGCAGACATCTGCCAACATAACCACAACAAATACTGTCACCACACTCTCCCTCACGAGCCCAACACCCATCCTAACTGGTCCGTCAATAAATAGTACCGAATTACCCAGTTTATTACAAAAAGCAATTGTTCAAAGTGGATTATTCTATGAATCACATCAGGCACAATGGATAAATGGAGAAAATACACTTGAAAACTTGCATCAAGAACCTCAAGGCAAATTAGTGCTAGTAACGGCTGACCTACCTGCTGCTAAAGTGGCTGCTTCTGCTATACTAAGCCCTGAAATGTCAGTGCATACTCAGACTATACCTTTAGTACAGCAGCAGCTTAATACCTTAGAAACAGGGCATTTGTTTTGGCGTGGAGAAATCTGGCAGGGTCAACCCATGGAATGGGATATTTATGAGCACTCACAAGAAAAAGAAAAGGAAAATGAATCTGATCAAGTAGCACAATGGCGCACACAACTCCGGCTATCAATGCCGCAACTTGGAGATATTACCGCCACTATTACACTAAATGCACAAAGTATTAATATTAAAATAAATACTTCACAGCAAGATACTGCTCGCTTATTAAAAAGCAACCAATCCCCACTCACAATGGATATGCAATTAGTTGGATTAAATATTCAGGCAGTAGAGGTTCAACACGATGACAGAGAGTAAATCATATCTCACTGCGGTAGCACTCGCTTATCGGGAAGGGCAAATTGCACCCAAGGTTGTTGCTAAAGGTCGCGGTCTGATTGCAGAGGAGATTATTAAACGTGCTAAAGAATCAGGAATCTATGTTCATGAATCAAGTGAGCTGGTTGCATTATTGATGCAAGTAAATCTCGACGATCGCATTCCGCCGCAACTTTATGTTGCAGTTGCCGAGCTACTGGCATGGCTTTATCGTTTGGAACAAGGAAAAACAAATCCCCTCATCACGAATAACCTTGACACAAAAACCATACAAAAAATTCCGGAGTAATTAATGATGCATGAATCTGATCAAACTATTGAAGTATTACAGCCCACGCCCACGCAATTTTCTCAAGAAGAAATAGATGAAAATTTCCGCATTCATTCGGAAATTGATATTGTCTTTATTCTTCGCGGAATTATGCAAACAAACTCATTAATCACGCTCTATCCCAATTATGAAAATGACTTCATCCTTACATCAATAATAGCGATAGATCCTGATAAGAAGGAAATGATAGTAGATTATGGCACTAATGAAAGAAATTGCCAGAAGGCACTCCAGTCTAAATCACTAGTCTTTGTCACCACACAAAATAGAGTAAAAATTGAGTTCGTCTGCGATCAAATCAAAAAAATACAATATAAAGGCGAGAACGCCTTTGCAGTTAACATACCCCAATCACTTCTCCGTATACAGCGAAGAAATCATTTCCGTATCTCTACTCCTATTGTTAAACCACTTAAATGTGTAATTCCAATTACTGGAAAAGACACAACATCCAAAGCTGAAGTAGCGCTACTTGATATTAGTTGCGGCGGTATTGCTGTAATTGATCAACATCCTATTATCAATTTTGATCCTGGAATAATTTATGACAATTGTCAAATTGCGCTTCCAAAAATTGGCACAATCAATGCCGCTATTCAGGTAAAAAATACTTATGAAATCACTTTGCGGAATGGACAAAATTGTATGCGAGCCGGATGTCAGTTTATTGACCTAGCTGCTAATATGGAGGCCATGATACAGCGTTATATTATCAAGCAAGAACAAATAAGAAAAATCAAATAAGCTGCCAAAACCATACCAAAACAGGCAATAATTATTTTAAACTCACTTAAAGCTAAGAAAATACAATCCTTTAGAGAGAATTTCCTCAGAAAGTCATCAGGCATTGTGACTGTAACTTGATCTTCCTTTGTTGCACTGTATAGCTGCCGGCGCAAAGGCAAATAAAAACCTTCAATCACACCATCAGGTTCATGACCAGGAAAATGCTATTGATCCATGCTTCGCTGACACTTTAAACGATACATGGTTTCTTGTTGGTTATCACGTGCTGAATAATCCAATATATTTACGCAGCAGAGAATAAGGCAATGGAGCTGTCCTTCCTGGAAAGGCGTCGAGTAGTTGCTCGGTATACCGAAAATTGCGTCGCAGGTATTGCGTTGTTGCCTGATGCCTTTGCGCAGAACTTTCCGGCTGGCTCGGCGCTTTTTTTACCGCGGCCAAGTAATCTTTGCGTGCCGTTTGGCGATAGATGCGCGTTTTGTTTCTCTTCCCAACAGAGCGTGCAAAACATCAATGATCAGTTCACTGATCTCGCGACCTTCGTTCAATAAACTCAGGTTGGTAG